>CAZZJD010000045.1:0-9485 GCA_964654305.1 uncultured Chitinophagaceae bacterium | reverse complement strand
TACATATTGAGATATTCAGTATCTATTTGAGCTGTTTTTGTTATAAACTTTTATGTTTTAAAAATTTAAATAATATACAGAAGTGGGTAGTAATTACTGCAGGAGCCGGGGATATTGATGCGCTGCTTCCCGCGTTGAAGAATAAAATTTTAAATGGGTAACAAAAAAGAAATATTAAAAAAAGTCGGCATTATTACCGTTTGGGTATGTGTAGGAGCTGCTTCATTAGCATTATTGATTGCAGCAACGATTCAGCGAACAGGAAAATACTGTAATGATGTTGTGGTTAACATCAAGAGTACGGAACAGGGAAGTTATATCAGTGAAATCGAAATTTTAAACAAGATTTCAGGAAACGATCCTTCCAATCTTAAAAATAAGTTATTAAAAGACTTTTCGCTTTCTAAATTGGAAGCTTTGCTAGAACAACACTTGTGGATTCGTAATGCGGAATTGTTCTTTGACAGTAAAAATATATTACATGTTGAGATAGAAGAAAGAATTCCTGTTGCTCGTATTTTCAGTATAGATGGTGAAAGTTTTTATGTAGATGATCTTGGATTGCAACTACCGGCAAACGGAAATCAGATTGCGGATGTCCCTGTTTTTACCGGATTCCCGCCATTAACCAAACCTTTAGTATCGAAAGACAGTGCTTTATTGATGCAGGTGCGCGATGTGGGGGCCTATATTCTGAAAAATGAATTTTGGAGCGCGCAGATTGAGCAGATTCATATTGATCAATATAGTATGGAGCTGATTCCTAAGTTAGGCAAGCATCAGATCATTTTTGGGGAGGGGAAACAGGTGGAGCAAAAATTTAAAAGATTATTCTTATTCTATAAAAATGTTTTGGATAAAGCGGGTTGGAATTATTATAGTGTACTAGATCTGAGATATGACAAGCAGTTGGTGGGTGTTCGGAGAGATAGTGTTAGCCTCTATCAAAGTTTTATCATCCCTATGGATTCTCTCGAGATTAATAAGACGCTGGATACTACTAGAATAGAATTGGATACAATGTTACTTAAGGCTTCTGGAAATACAACTATGCCTTTACAAAAAGACACAAAAATCAATAATCAAGAAATGAATATTTTAAAAGAAGCTACCCGCACAACAGAAATTAAGCAAACAAAATCAAACTAAAACAAATTATATAACCATTTTAAATCAAACAGCAGTATGACTACCGAAACAACAATTCCAACCTCGATCGCCGGAGAAACAAATCAACAGGTCCACACCAATGATAATCCAATCATCGTTGGATTAGATATTGGAACCACAAAGATCGCGGCTATAGCCGGACGAAAAAATGAACATGGAAAAATTGAGATTCTTGGTTTTGGCAGAGCCAATAGTCACGGAGTAAAGCACGGCATGGTACTGAATATTGATCAGACGATCAGTGCTATTCAGGAGGCATTGGAAAATTGTTATAAAAGTAATCCCGAATTATCAATCAAAGAAGTATATGTAGGAATAGCCGGTCAACATATTAAATCTTTGCAAACGAGAGGAGATATTGTAAGAACGAATACCGATGAAGAGATTTCATTTAAGGAAGTGGCTCGTTTGATCAGTGAGCAGCAGCAAACCTATATTCCTGCTGGCGATCAGATTATTGATGTGATTCCTCAAGACTATACCGTTGATAATTTTCAGAATATCGCCAATCCGATTGGAATGAGTGGTATTAAAGTAGGAGCTAATTTCCATATCATTACCGGCGACAGAAATGCAATTCGTAATATCAACAGAAGTGTAGATAAAAGCGGTTTAAAGGTTAAGGATCTTGTGTTGCAGCCACTTGCTTCTGCTGCAGCTGTGATGTGTGAGCATGATCTGGAAGCTGGTGTGGCAATCGTAGATATTGGTGGTGGCACAACTGATCTGGCAGTATTTTATGAAGGTATATTAAGAGCGACGGCGGTTATTCCTTTTGGTGGTGAAAATATCACGAATGATATTAAAATGGGATTAGGTGTGCTGCGTACACAGGCAGAACAAATGAAAATTCAATTTGGAAGTGCGTTGGCAGAAGAAACAAAGGCCAATACTTTTATTACCATTCCAGGGATTAAAGGCATGGCTTCCAAAGAAATTAGCGTGAAAAATCTTGCCAATATCATACAGGCAAGAATGACTGAGATCATGGATTTTGTAACCTATCATCTTAAACAGATCGGGCTCGATAATCGCATGTTGAATGGAGGAGTTGTTTTAACTGGAGGTGGCTCTCAGTTAAGACATCTGATTCAATTAACAGAATATGTAACAGGGCTTAATGCACGTATCGGATATCCGAATGAGCATCTTGCCGCAGGTCATGTAGAAGACTTAGCAAATCCTATGTATTCTACTTGTATAGGATTAATCTTAAAAGGTCAGAATGTTTTCGAAAGCTCTCAAAATACCCTTGTACAAAAAAGAAAAGAACTGATTGATGATGTGATAGATATAGTTAAAGACCCTATCGTTACAGGGCCAGGCCAAGATACACCTCCGGACAGATATATTCGTGGAAGAGCAACAAGCTTGAGAGAGTTTATTCAGAATATCAAAACGGGGATTATAGGAATATTTGAAGAAGTTGAAGATGATAAAAAATTATAGTTTTTTTTACTTAACCCATAACAATTCCGGCGTATGATTCATTTTGATTTACCCAAAGAAAAATCCTCCATCATCAAAGTTATTGGTGTAGGAGGCGGTGGCAGCAATGCAGTTAACCATATGTATTCCCAGTCCATCGAAGGTGTGAACTTTATTATTTGCAATACCGATGCTCAGGCGATTGCACAGAGCAGGGTGCCCAACAAAATTCAGCTAGGGCCGCATCTTACTCAAGGCCTCGGTGCTGGTGCCAATCCAGATATTGGAAGACAGGCAACAGAAGAGAGTCTGGAAGAGATCAAACGTATTCTAGAAGTGAATACAAAGATGGCATTTATTACTGCGGGTATGGGCGGTGGTACCGGAACGGGTGGTGCCCCCATCATTGCTAAAATCTGTAAAGATTTAGGAATACTTACAGTAGGTATTGTAACTACTCCCTTTGGCTATGAAGGAAAGAAAAGATTGCATCAAGCCCATGAAGGGATTGCACGTATGAAAGATTTTGTTGATACGCTTTTAATTATCAGCAATGATAAACTGCGTCACCAATTTGGTAATCTGAAAATGAAGGAAGCATTTTCGAAAGCGGATAATGTACTTGCTACCGCTGCCAAATGCATTACTGATGTGATTAGTAGTACGGGACAGATCAATGTGGATTTTGCAGATGTGTGTACAGTGATGAGAAATGGCGGTAAGGCCATTTTGGGTAATGGTTCTGCTTCAGGCGAAAACCGTGCTCAAATTGCTATTGAGGAGGCTTTGAATTCGCCCTTACTGGATGATAACGATATCAGAGGCGCGCGTTGGATACTTATAAATATTACTAGTGCTGAGGGAGAGTATGAGTATACGATGGATGAAGTGGAAGTGATACAGAATTATGTACTTTCAAAAGCCGGTGAGGATACAGACGTAATTCTAGGTATAGGATATGATGCAAGCCTGAATGATAAAATCGGCATTACTCTTATTGCTACCGGATTTGAATGTGAAAAAACAGGATCTCATATTGAATCAGTAAGTGCGCAGGGAAATATTGATAAAGTGATACTTCCTTTAGCGGCAACACCGCTTGTTCAAGCTGATGCAAAATCGATTCTTCCTGAAAATTCAATTACGGTTACTCCACAAGATGCTGTTGCATCTAATGAGCAATTGAATTTGCCGGACGAAATTGATTCTGTAGCTGTTTATCTTACACCTGATATTCCCTCTTTAGATTATCAGAATATACCAAGTGAACTGGTAAGCACAAAAGAAGAGGAGATAAATTTAAATCCATTATCAGAAAGTGTAATAGAAACCTCAAATCAAGTTGTGAGTGGAGGATATTTAATACCCCCTTCTGTGATATATGAAGATGAAAGCACAGAAATAAATGCGGCTAAACAAACAGATAAAGTACAAGATACAATATCAAAAAATCCGAGCATCCAATTTGTAAAAGAAGAGGAAGATATTTTTAATATGCAGTTGGTAGAAAGGGAAGTAGAACCTGTTGATGAGGAGCCTCATGCTCAATTATTTCCTGAGGTAATAGCTTCAGCTCATGGTATCGTTGATGAGGAGGAAGAGCAACAAAGAAGAAAAGCTGCTGAGCGTTTGCAAAAACTCAGAAATCTTTCTTTTAATATTTACGGGAATGACGTGAATAATGATTTCGATACCGTTCCAGCGTATGTTAGAAGAAATCTTGAGTTGTATAGCACCATATCTCCTGCGGAAAATTTCTATAGTAATTATTCGGTAAAAGCCGACGAGAACAATCAGGTTCATCTGAATAATCTGAATTCATTCCTCGAGGGAAACAAGCCGGATTGATCTGCCCTTTTTGCTTATCTCTTTACGCCGGAATAAGTTCAGATCATCCAGTATTATCCCCTCTTTTTATAGAGGGGATAATTTATTTTGTATAGAGTCAACTATTTTAACGATTACATGTTGATATTTGCAAAATATTTTAACTTAAAAAATCATAATTATGGCATTGGAAGTAGGACAAAAAGCTCCAGAGTTTAGTTTGTACAACACAGAAAAAAATAAAGTCGACTTAAATGATCTGAAAGGTAAAAAGGTATTATTGCTTTTCTTTCCTCAGTCATTTACCGGAGTATGCACAAGTGAATTGTGTTCTGTTCGTGATGATATTGCAAAATATGAAAACGCAGATGCACAGGTATTAGCAGTTTCAGTAGATTCTGTTTTTACTTTGAACAAATTTAAGCAGGATCAAAACTTGAATTTTTCATTATTGAGTGATTTCAATAAAGAAACAGCTACTGCGTATGGAGCGATATATGATAATTGGATATTAGATATGAAGGGAGTTGCCAAAAGAAGCGCTTTTGTCATTGACAGAGAAGGGGTTATTCGTTATGCAGAGGTTCTTGATAATCCTGGAGATTTGCCCAATTTTGAAGCAATTAATCAGATATTAGCGCAAATTGCCTAATTATTAAGGGGTTACACAATAATCTGCCGTTTATGAAAATAAACGGCTTTTTTAATTAGTAACTTAAAAAATTGGAAGAAATAAAAAAAGATGATAACTTCATCACGTTGAAAAAATTACTATTCATATCCCTGTTTATGTTTTTGATCGGTTTGTGCTTGCAAGCACAAACGCAATCTGTTTCCAGTATTTCTGTAGGGTCAAATAATGTCAAGTTTTTTCCTAATCCTGCTGTTACCGTTATTCAGTTTGATTTTTCAGAGAACATAGATCTCAAAAACTCAACTTTTAAGATCTTCAGTTTTATTGGGAAAAAGATTTTCGAAACTACGCAGCTCCGCACCAGGACTGTAGTGAATCTGAATGATTTCACCAGAGGCGTCTACATTTTTCAGCTCATCGACCGTAATGGTAAAGTGCTCGAAAGCAGCAAGTTTGTAGTACAGAAATAACACGAGGCGTATTTAAGTGCAAACTGTAAACTTAAAAGTTAAAAGATGGAATTTGTTATTCACTTTTAAGTTTTAACTTTTGACTTTTAAGCTAATCCTTACGCATCAATCTACTTTCGTTATCTTAATCAAATTGGTAGGCAGATGTTGAGATACGGGCGTGCTTCCTGTATTCACTACTGTATCTCCGCTCTTGATAAAACCTCTAGCCTTCAGGATGCTGATCTGATCTGCGATAATATTATCAACGCTTTCTTCTTCAGCATAATAAAATGCACGAACTCCCCAGCTCAGACTTAACTGATTAACCAGGCTTTTCTCCTTCGTGAAAATAAATAAAGGGGAACGGGGTCTGAATGAACTGAGCATAAAGCCGGTATATCCGCTCTGCGTCATACCAATCAGTGCATCGGCTTTGGTATCTTTTGAAATTTCACATGCATTATAACACAAGGCGTCACTTAAGAAAGAAGGAGAGTGGGGTTGTGGTTTCAGATCTTCTTCACGATCATAATAATAATAACTGCTTGACTCCACCTCTTTGATGATCTTACACATCGTAGATACTACTAGTGCAGGATGGTTACCAGTAGCTGTCTCACCACTAAGCATAACCGCATCGGCACCCTCGAGTACTGCATTTGCCACATCTGTAATTTCGCTTCTGTTGGGTTTTACCCGATCTATCATACTTTCCATCATCTGGGTCGCTACAATAACAGGTTTCGCGCGATGAATACATTTTCTGATAAGTTCTTTTTGGATCAAAGGAACTTTTTCTACCGGCAACTCAACACCCAGATCACCACGGGCGATCATGATGCCATCACTTTTCAATATGATTTCTCTAATATTGGTTAAAGCTTCGGGCTTTTCAATTTTAGCGATGATCTTACTCTTACTGTTTTTTTCTTCCAGTTTCTCGCGAAGAATCTCAATATCCTTTACATCTCTCACAAAAGAGAGGGCCACCCAATCCAGTTTTTGCTCGATAATAAAGGCCAGGTCCTCTAAGTCTTTTTCTGTTAATGCAGGAAGCGAAATCTTTGTGTCAGGAAGATTAATACCTTTCTTGGAGGATAATTTACCTCCCAATGTTACTTCTACTTGTACATCGTTGTTGGGTTTGATACCTACGACCTTTACTTCTAGTTTTCCATCATCAATTAAAATGATATTACCCGGTACCACATCTTTGTGCAAGTTGGGATAAGAAACATAAATTCTTTCGAGATTCCCAATTACTTTCTCATTGGTGAATGTCAGAATATCGCCTTCCTTTACATCAATGCCACCGCTTTCCATTTCACCCACTCTTAATTTAGGTCCCTGAAGATCTCCCAGAATCGATATATTGAAAGGTTGTGTTTTATTGATGTTTCTGATATGCTCAATGATCTTTGCTTTATCTTCATGGGCTCCGTGAGAGAAATTTAAACGAAATACATTCACACCTGCTTTTACGAGCTCCAATAATTTTTCGTAAGTATCACAAGCAGGCCCAACCGTAGCAACGATCTTTGTTCTGTGTGTAGAGTGTTGGATCGCCTCAGCATTATTCATGTCTGTATGGAGATACTTACTTATATTTTTTGACATAGTATTTGAGTTTGTTTATTAACTGGCCAGAATCTTTACGATTTTCAGCCATTCCGGATTTACTTTTTGTTTTGCCTTAACCGCTTTATCAAGAGGTGTGTAATGCAGTTTATTATTAACAATGCCAATCATTTGATTATACTTTCCTTCCAGCAGAGATTCTACAGCAGCATAACCCAATCGGCTTGCAATGACTCTGTCCAAACAGCTGGGTGCACCCCCGCGCTGGATATGACCAAGAATGCATACACGGGTATCCAAATTGCCAACTCTTTCATTCAATAATTTGGCTAATTCATTGGCTCCACCAATCTCATCACCTTCAGCCACCACAATCATATTCACTAATTTCTTTCTGCGTTCTTTTTCTACCAGCGACTCGACAAGCGATTCGATATCCGTCTTGGTTTCCGGTATGAGAATATGTTCGGCCCCGGTTGCAATTCCACTATGGAGGGCAATATATCCTGCATCTCTTCCCATTACTTCAATTACAAACATCCGATCATGAGCGTCGGCTGTATCCCGTATTTTATCAATCGCTTCTACCGCTGTATTTACAGCAGTATCAAAACCAATGGTAAAGTCCGTTCCGGCAATATCTTTATCTATGGTGCCGGGAAGTCCAATACAAGGAATATCAAATTCGTTTGAAAATTTCTGAGCCCCTCTGAAACTGCCATCTCCTCCAATGATCACGAGCCCGTCAATTTCATGTTTTTTTAAATTTTCGTAGGCGATTTTTCTGCCCTCGGGCTCCATAAATTGTTTGGAACGTGCAGTTTTAAGAATCGTACCTCCTCTTTGTATAATATTAGCAACACTTCTCGAATGCATGGGAATGATATCATTTTCAATCATTCCTTGATAGCCGCGCATGATTCCAAAAACTTCCATTTTATGGTAAATCCCTGTTCTCACTACAGCCCTGATGGCTGCATTCATACCCGGTGAGTCTCCGCCGGAAGTAAGGACGCCAATCTTATTGACTTTTTTCATTTGTTATACCGGATCTTATGTGAATCGATTGATTTGCTTTTTGCGGCCACAAAACTACGGATTTGAACGCATAACGATTGTTCGTAATAAGAATATAGATTCGATTTTATCTTTTTAGGAAATTTTAAAATATTAATTGTGTTTTGTGCTTCCAAAATATAATATATAAAAATCTTTTATTCAATGAATTAGCATTGATTTAGTCTGATTTTATCATTCTCCGGATTGATCTTTCTCTATCTTTTTTGATATAAAATAAGTACATCCCTTTTTGTAATCCCTTCGTATCAATGATGGATTTATTACGGTTGATGGTTTGATTGATCATTGTTTTCCCATCCATACTTTTTATCTCAACTTCAAGAGGATTACCAAATGAGGTGAATTTTTCAAAAATGATTTTTTCATCAAAAGGATTAGGATATAGTTGAAAGGATTTGTCGGCTTGTAAATTTGCTGCGTTACTGGTCAGGCAATAAGTGCAGCTATTCTGAAAACTTATTTTTGTATCTTCCTTCATTTGGATCTCAAAGTTTTTTCCTTCCTGACAATTGTTTTTTAACTGATAATTCAACCAGGGCAAAAGATATTTTTTGATAAGATTATTTTGTTCTGTTCTTGAAATAGTTGGGGCTGGACTGCAAGTGGCCTCACCAAAGTTGCAGTTGAAATTATCATTAGCCATAAAACAGTGACTGCCTCCTGTAATAGAGATATAAGTTTTACAATCACTTTTTGTAGCGGTATAGATAGGTAATTGTGTATTTGCAGGTCGGGTAATACAATCATTGGAGGCCGCTATTACAAGTGATGGGATGATGATGCCGGATGCTGCACTTATGGATGAGGGATTTGTTTCTGCAGCCGCCAATGTGGCGATTGCTTTGATGAGGGTACTTCCGGATGCTGCCAGGTGTGCAGCACCTCCGCCCATACTATGACCCATTACACAATTCATGGGTGAAATTTTATTGAAAAACAATGAAGTACTGATTCCATTCAACTGGTTCATGCTTTGAATTACAAATGCAAGATCTTTCCCGAAATCTGCATGTGAAGGAGAGAAGCCACCTTCCGTTTTGGGAAGTACCAAAACATATCCCTCCGGAACCAGCATATCCCAGATGTTGGCATAGGTATCTACTGTTGTAAGAAATCCATGTCCGAAACTGATCAGGGGAAATCGAGTATTGGGTTCGCCGGCTACTGGAATATTGGCGCCCGCTTCTATTCCAGGATAATAAATATCAGTAGGGATACTTCTGTTATTGCGAGTAGGATCTGTAAATGTTATGGTTGTTTTGCCAATAAGATAAGGCTGTGAAGTGGCATCTCCACATAAAACAAAAAGGGTAATT
>CAZZJD010000044.1:0-9714 GCA_964654305.1 uncultured Chitinophagaceae bacterium | reverse complement strand
CTTTGATTATTAATCATGTTTTTCATTGTATTCTTGTCAATTCTTATCATTTGAAATTAATCAGTTTCCATGAAATCTCCCAATTTGTTAAGTATAAAATCTTTATTTCTTAAACAGAAGCTTCTATTCTGGCATGATAATTACAATCATAGAAAAATGCCATGGAAAGGGGAAAAAGACATTTATAAAATCTGGCTGAGCGAAATCATTCTACAACAGACAAGAGTAGAACAAGGGCGTAGTTATTATGAAAGATTCATTGAAACATTTCCCGCCATACAGGATCTTGCCGCTGCACCAGAAAAGTTGGTTATGAAACTCTGGGAAGGGCTGGGCTACTACTCTCGCTGCAGAAATTTGCACTTTACTGCCAAATATCTTGTAAAAAATCATGAGGGAATATTTCCTGATACCTACGAAGGATTACTTGCGCTAAAAGGAATAGGGCCATATACAGCAGCTGCTATTGCTTCTTTCGGATTCAACATTCCAAAAGCAGTTGTAGATGGGAATGTAATCAGGGTGTTAAGTCGATTTTTTGGAATACAAGAGCCCGCGGATACAAATGAAGGTAAAAAACAAATTGCCGCCCTTGCCGCAATTTGTCTGGATACAAATCATCCCGGTAAGTATAATCAGGCGATAATGGACTTTGGAGCTACTCTTTGCAAGCCACTTAGTCCACTATGTTCGGCATGTCCACTCAAGTCAAAATGTGAAGCATATCGACTAAACATAGTAGACCAATTACCAGTTGTAGCAAAAAAAATAATCAAAAAAACTAGATGGTTTGTTATTAAAATAGTTGAATGTAAACAACACTACGCCATTCATTTAAGACCGGCCGGAGATATATGGGCCGGCCTTCATGCTTTTCCTGTAGTTGAGCAACCCTCGAAAAAATCATGGATTGCTTCCATGAAAGATCCTGCATTAAAATCTGTGGGAGCGGTAGTGTCAAAACATTCATATCATCAACAACTGACACATCAAACCATCCATGGGGGGGTTATAATTTATAAGACAAATCAAAGAGCTGCCTTCTCTGAAAAAATACAATGGGTTCATAAGCATGAAATAACAAAACTTGCTTTCCCGCGAATATTTCGGGATATAATAAATAAAGAGCAGCTTATTTCTTAAATATAACCTGAATTAGCGAGAATGATTCATCAGTTAATATATACATTTGTTTTTGAAACAGAGAAATATATGTTCGTCGCGGAACCGACTCATTACAAACTTCTTTACCTGACCGAATTTCTATCGATTAACAGGCAAGGCATTTCGCTGCTCATTGTTTTTCTGCTTGCCTTGTTTTTTTTATCCTTCATTGTAGGCGGATCAAAGACAGCTTTTTTGGCTCTTAAACAAAAAGATATCAACCTCTTCAAACATAAATCTGATGAAAATGCAAGAAGAATTGTGAGGCTGCTGGAGCAACCCCACCTCTTAATTCAAATTCTTTATGCAGCCCACCTGGTACTAAACATCAGTATTATCATCGTGCTCAATTATATGACGGATGCTTTTCTGGGCTTTAGACATCCCGTTCCGATTCTTGAAATATCTATCAAGATCCTATTTATCGCTTCCATTCTTTTACTTATATGTGAAATGATTCCCAGAATATGGGCACACCATCACACACTTTCCTTTATTTCTTTTGCCGCATGGTGGCTGGAAACTTTGATACTACCCACTTTTAAATCCCCTGTTTTACGCATCCAATCTATTACAAACAAAATTGAAAAAAAAGGAAATAAAAAAATTGCAGAAACCACAGCAGATGAAGAACTTGCAAACGCCATCGACAGGATGACCGATGAAGAAGCCAGTGCAGAAGAAAAGCAAATTCTCAAAGGCATTCAAAAGTTCAGAAATATAACAGTCAGGCAAATCATGCAATCTCGACTTGATATCAATGGCATTGAATGGAGTGCATCCTTTAAACAAGTCATTGAACAAATTGCAGATCAACATTACAGCCGGTATCCTGTTTTTGATAAAAATCTCGACGAAATCAAGGGGATCCTTCAAACAAAAGATCTACTATCACACATTGAAGAAGATGATAATTTTAATTGGCAGCAATTCATACACAATGCCTTATTTGTACCCGAACAAAAACTAATTGAGGACTTATTAAAAGAATTTCAAACGAAAAGAATTCATATCGCGATCGTGGTGGATGAGTTTGGCGGTACCAGCGGATTGGTAACGCTGGAAGACATTCTGGAAGAAATCATTGGAGAAATTGAAGATGAATTTGACGAAGATGAATCCGTCAATAAAAAAATTGATGAATATAATTATCAGTTTGAAGGAAAAACCATGATTCATGAAGTATGTAGAATGATGAATATCCCAACTGATTCATTTGATGCTTTAAAGGGAGAAAGCGAATCGCTGGCGGGTCTCGTATTAGAAATTGCAGAACGATTTCCCAAAGTCAATGATGTTGTTGAAACGGATGGATTTGCTTTTACCGTTCTTGATATAGGAGAAAACAGAATCAAAAAAGTTAAAGTCACTATAAGTGCTCATTAATGACTAATTAATAAATAATGATTGTTAAAAGTGAGTATATGATCCGCAACATTTTAATTTATTCCTTACTTTTTTTAGGCTTCTCTTGTGATGATACATATAGCCCCAAGCCAAAAGGGTATTTTAAAATTGATTTTCCTGAAAAATCATATACAACATTTAATGAGCCCGGCTATCCTTATTCATTTGATTACCCGACTTATGGGAAGGTGATCAAGGACAGCACTTTTTTTGATACGATTGCCGAAAATCCATATTGGGTGAATATAGATTTTCCAAAATTCGGCGCAAGAATTCACCTAAGCTATAAATTCATCAAACAAAAAACACAAACCAACCTGCTAATACAGGACGCCTTTAAATTAACAGGGAAGCACAGCATTAAAGCATCCTATATTGATGAAATACCTATCAATGAAGGGCCAGGAAAATATGGATTTATATTTGATGTAGGGGGTAATGCTGCAACAGGAAAACAATTTTATCTAACCGACAGTAGTCGTCATTTTATTAGAGGCGCCCTCTATTTTGAAGCAACGCCAAACTTTGATTCTATCAGCCCTTCTGCTGATTTTTTGTACAAAGACATGCAGTACATGATTAAAACCCTGAAATGGAAGTATAATTAATTATTCACATTATTACTGATGGAAATCCCATGATGTCAACGCTTACCTTTTCTATTATTCAAACAAATCTGCATTGGGAAAACAAATTGAAGAACATTCAAATGTTAACGGATAAATTGAATCTGTTAACTGCATACGGACATATTATTGTGTTACCAGAAATGTTTTCGACCGGCTTTAGCATGCAGCCTTCTTTATTGGCGGAAAGCATGAATGGGGAAACGGTTCGGTGGTTAGAAAATACAGCGAAAGAAAAAAAATCAATCATTACAGGAAGTGTCATCATCAAGGAAGGAAATGATCAGACAATATCCTATTATAACAGATTGATATGGATGCAACCGGATGGTAAATTAGGGTACTATGATAAGCGACACTTATTCAGTTTGGCAGACGAAGACAAACATTATACACAAGGGGAAAAAAGAGTGATATTTTCAGTGAGTGGTTGGAAAATATTACCCCTGATCTGTTATGATCTTCGCTTTCCTGTTTGGTCTCGTCAGCAAAAGTCTGAAGATGGAAAGCCAGAATATGATGTATTGCTATATGTTGCCAACTGGCCCGAAAAAAGAATTTATGCATGGCGTTCATTACTCATAGCAAGAGCAATAGAAAATCAATGTTTTGTTGTAGCCGTTAACAGAGTAGGTAATGACGGAAACAATATTGCTCACAATGGGAATAGCATGGTAATCGATCCGATGGGACAAGTGATATTTGAAAGTATGGATGAGGAAATCATTAAAACAATATCATTATCGAGATCACATCTTGAAGAATGCAGACAATCATTTCCATTTTTAAGAAATGGAGATGATTATCAGTTGCTGAAAGACTGACCATTCATTTTCTCTCGAATCAACATTTCAGCTTTGATCATTTTTACATCTTTATTTTCTCGAATTGAAGCAGAATCGGCCTTAATTTCTACATCTGGCATAACCCCACGACCATTATTATTAAGTTTATGATTATTAACAATGCGATAAACGGGCAATCTCATTTTTAAACCGGTATTCAATAGGACAACATC
This sequence comes from uncultured Chitinophagaceae bacterium, assembly GCA_964654305.1. GTDB lineage: Bacteria > Bacteroidota > Bacteroidia > Chitinophagales > Chitinophagaceae > Lacibacter. The sequence continues at coordinate 5,499 of CAZZJD010000044.1, read as the reverse complement.
AGGAATAAAATTTCCATTATTACCATAAGCAGCACCGCCACTTTCCTCACCAATCAAAGTAACATTTGGTAATCCTTTTATGGAAGACAGCAACATAGAGGTTGCTGAAAAGGACAAACCTCCGGTCAATATATATATATTCCCCTTAAAGTGATATTTGTGCGGATGATACGTTTTGCCGGCAAAAAGAGAAAACCTCCTGTAACCATTGGGCGTTTTTTTATTAAAGCATAACATCCCTAAATTGATCCATATCTTTTTTTGAATCTTCACTCTTGCAGCTTGTGGAATAGTAAGTTTTTTGTACGGCGTAACAATGGAATCAATATATACAAAAGGTAAATCATGGATCATTTTAGCCAGCAGCAGCGAGCTTGCAATAAGGCCGCCTCCATTATTTCTTAAATCAATAATGAGATTCGGAACTTGATTTTCCTTCAGATATTTAAATTTTTGTTTGATATATCTTTTCTTAAGATCACTTGAAAAAGTATTCAGCTTCATTATAGCATATTGACCAGAAGTGTCGACCCAAAAACTTCTTACCATTTCTTTTTTTGAAACTTTGGGAGGTGGGATAAGTTTTTGTGCCTTTCTTAATGAGGTATTTCGCAGAGCAGCATCCACATAAGGGTTATAATAATCCCGCTTCACATACTGACTCCTTCCAGAACTGTCAACAAACTGAATTATGTACGAAGAATCTGAAGGAAAACGGCTGTTGTAAAAACGGCTGAAATTATTACTGAGCAACTGATAACTAAAAGTACGTGAATAACCGTCTCCAGGTATTAAAGGGAACAAGGTATCTATTAATTCCTTAGCGCTTCGTCCATTTACCGAAACAATAGTTGTACCTCTCGTAAGAAAAGAATCCGAACGATTAAAGCTTGAAGCAATCACAAGTGTAGAATCATCTACTATCTTCACAGAAAGCGGGAAACCCGATGGTGGTTTCCATGAAGCATAAAGTCCATAAATTTTCGAGTGTTGAACTGAGGTGTGGCCACATCGAATAATCGATAACACTTCATTAAACAAATTACGGATTTCAGGTTCCGTCATGGAATCTTTAACGGAAAGATGCCCTCTTATAAAAGCGGAAGTAAGAGAAGCGGAATCTGTATACCAAAATAAAGAAGGATGATTGTTTTTTAACACCAACTCCATACTTTGCAAATCCTCATGGACGGCTGCAGCCGGATATTTCTTAGTTGGAGAAAAACGTAGAATTTCTAAAGGGGTGCATCCTGTGATAAAAAACAGCAGCAACAACCAAAAAAATTGAATGTATTTCTCCTTTCTCATGACTTCATTTAAAAGCATTCCACCCCTGAGCTGTTAGCGGATATTGCATGCCTCCTTTAGTGATGATAGTGGCGCCCTTTTCAGCTTCAGTCATATATCCTATTACGTTGAGACCTTCAACCTCTTTAATTTTTTCATAATCCGACTGACTGATTGTAAATAATAATTCATAATCTTCCCCTCCACTCAATGCACACGCGGTAGGATCCATTTCCAATTTATAGGCAAACTCCCTGGTATCATCATGAACAGGAATTTTCTCTTCGTAAATTATAGCGCCTAGTTCACTTTGTTTACAAATATGAAGAACTTCGCTACTTAATCCGTCGCTAATATCCATCATAGCGGTGGGTCGAACATGGGCCGTCTTAAAAAATTCAATGATATCTTTTCTGGCTTCTGGCTTTAATAATCTGCCAACTATATATTTTCTGTTTTCAAGATCTGGTTGCACTTCGGGTGCTTCCAGAAATATTTTCTTTTCTCTCTCGAGCAATATCAAACCAAGATAAGCAGCCCCTAAATCTCCCGTTACACAAATCAGGTCTCCCTTTTGCGCAGTGCTTCTCTTTACATAAGCGTCAGGTTCTACTTCTCCTATAGCAGTTATGCTGATTACCAACCCTGATTTGGAAGAGGTAGTATCGCCGCCCACAAGATCTACCCCGTACTGCTCACATGCATAGTAGACTCCTTCATAAAATTCTTCCATGGCTTCTACACTCATTCTGTTACTTAATGCCAGGCTAATGACAATTTGTGTGGGGATCGCATTCATGGCATAGATATCGCTAAGATTAACAATCACCGATTTGTATCCTAAATGCTTGAGTGGAGTATACATTAAATCAAAATGGATGCCCTCCATCAGAAGATCAGTAGAAACAACGGTCTGCTTTCCATAATGATCAATAACTGCCGCATCATCTCCTACTCCCAAAACGGTTGATGCATTCTGAAGCTCAATATTTTTAGTGAGAAAATCAATCAATCCAAACTCCCCTAAATCCGATATCTCGGTTCTTTCTTCTGACATATATAAAATTTAAGATGTTATATTTCCCTGAATCCATTGTAGTAGCTCATCGTGAATTACGCCATTGGTCGCCACAATTTTAGGCTGATAAGGTGAAAATTCATTCCCTTCAAAATTAGTAACCTTTCCTCCGGCTTCTTCCACTATTATAAATCCTGCCGCACTGTCCCATGCCTGTAAATGATGCTCATAAAATCCATCGAAGCGCCCGGCTGCCACCCAACAAAGATCAATGGCTGCACTCCCTAAACGCCTAACTGGTATCCCTTTTCTGATCAATCTTTCAAAAACTTCCAACGGACCATTTGGCTGATCAAGGTACGTATATGGAAAGCCGGTAACCAGGCAAGACTTTTCTACTTTAGGTTGTGTGCTTACCTGAATCTTCGTGCCGTTTAAAGTGGCTCCTTTCCCTTTTTCTGCAATAAATAATTCTTGCATAAAAGGATTATAAACCACGCCAGCCACCACCTTTCCTTCATGTTCAACCCCAATACTTACACAACAAATAGGTATATTATTGGCAAAATTGATGGTGCCGTCTATCGGATCAATAATCCATTTAAATGGCCCTGAAGTCTGTAATGCCCCACCTTCTTCCCCTAAGATCGAATGATCCGGGAAATGGCGGTGGATCGTTTCAATAATTACTCTTTCCGAAGCATGATCTGCCTCTGTAACCAGATTATTAAGTCCTTCTTTATTGCTGATTTGATATGATTGGCCGAAATATTTCCTTAATTGCGTAGCTCCGGCTTCTGCTGCCTCAAGCATTACCTGTAAGATCATACGCAAAGATAATTCAAGCCTGCATGGATTCTGACAGTTATAAAAAATTAACCAATAAAAGCAGTTAAGAGTTATTTTGCATGAATAAATCCCGTTCTATAAAGAAAGGTTATGGAATTATCTGTCATCATTGTAAATTATAATGTCCGATATTTTCTGGAACAATGCCTGCATTCAGTCGAAAAAGCAATGAAAGGCATAAAGGGTGAAGTATGGGTGGTTGATAACGCTTCTCAGGATGGCAGCCTTTCTTATCTGAAGCCCAGATTTCCTTTAGTGCATTTTATTCGAAACGAAGAAAATACGGGGTTTGCAACAGCCAATAATCTTGCCCTGAAATCAGCCTCCGGCAGCCTTATACTATTCTTAAATCCGGATACAATTGTGCCGGCAGACTGCTTCACAAAATGTATACCATTTTTTAAAGAACATCCGGATGCGGGTGCCATTGGAGTAAGAATGCTGGATGGGAAAGGCCGGTTTCTACCTGAAAGCAAGCGTTCATTTCCTTCTCCATTAGTTTCTTTATTCAAACTAACCGGACTATCGGCCCTTTTCCCCCAATCTAAATTTTTCGGGAAATATCATCTTGGTTATCTCGATCAGCATCAGTTTCATGAAGTAGAAGTACTTGCGGGCGCATTTATGATGGTAAGAAAAAATGTACTTGACAGTACCGGTGGGTTTGATGAAAATTTTTTCATGTACGGAGAAGACGTGGATTTAAGCTATCGGATTCAATCCACTTCAGATGCACTTAGTGGCATTCGCTACAAAAATTATTATGTACATGATCCTGTTATTCTTCATTTTAAAGGAGAAAGCACCAAAAAAGGAACCCTTAATTATGTGCGGATGTTTTATTTCGCAATGAGTCAGTTTGTACAAAAACACTACTCCCCTTCCAAAGCAGGCATATTTAATCTGCTGATCAGAGGAGCCATCTGGTTCAGAGCTCTGATTAGCCTAATCAAACAGGTAATTAAAAAAACAGGACTGCCTGTAATTGATGGATTGTTAATATGGATGATGTTTTGGATTACAAAAAAATTATGGGGGATATATGTTAAACCCGATATATATTTTTCAAGACTGCTCATCAATTTCTCATTTTCAGGTTTTTCATTGTTATTTCTGCTTGTCAGTTACTACACCGGACTCTATCAAAAACAATTTAGATATCGAGATCTATGGAAATCCGGATTAAGTATGTTGCTGATTCTACTTGCCTTATACTCACTTCTCCCAGAATCATTCCGCTTCTCCAGGGGTATTGTTGTACTGGGCTCCCTTATGGGTATTTTATGTTTGGGTTTATGGAGAAATATTTTGCTAAGCTTGGGCATCATCAATCATGCTGCAGCTGAAGAGGAAAACTATACTTTAATTGTGGGTACCTTAAAGGATGCTTATGAAGTATCCGCTTTGATTAAAAACTACAGAAACAATGATCCGATTAAAGGAGTTATCAGTCCGATCCAGGAGGATGGATGCCTGGGCACTGCAGATCAAATGGAGCATATTATCAGAGGTTTGCCTGTACGCGAACTCATATTCTGCGAAAGCAGTTTCCTCAATTTTGATACCATAATTAATTATTACGAAATATGCCCCAAGCATCTTAAGTTAAGAATTCATAGCAGCAATAGTCTTTCCGTTATTGGCAGTGATTCAAAATTTTATTCGGGTGAAGCCATTGCGGGCGCTTCCTACCGATTGGCCAAACCCATATACAGAAGACGAAAAAGATTATTCGATGTGATCGCTGCACTCCTGTTATTCATAACAATACCTTTCCATGTCTTCTTTCACCGCAGATGTTTAGGCCTGATAAGAAATATTTGCATGGTAATCATAGGAAAAAAAACATGGATCGGGTACTATGGAATCGCTCATGAGGAATTACCCATATTACCTGATGCAGTGATGGGCCCAACAGGTATGCCTGCTCAAATAGAGGAGCTGAGTACGGAAGCGAAAAAAAATGCCAATAAATGGTATGCCTCTGCCTATGAATGGACCTACGATCTTTCCGCGATTTTTAAACATTATCAGAATTTAGGCCTATCCTAATTAGCTTAGGCTTATTTTTGCCAACATTTGCAGATTGTTATGTCGCTTATCGAATTTAATTTACCTAAGTCTTTGTCCCGCGTACTCAATTTGCCGGACAACTCACCGAAGCGTCAGCAGATCAAAGTACTTAAGAAAATTTTAAAAAAAGCCCGTCATACGGCTTTCGGGCAACAATACCATTTTGATGAAATCCTGAACAGCAGGCATCCCGGAAAAAAATTTCAGGATAAAGTACCTGTATTCGATTATAATAAAATTTATAATGAATGGTGGTATCGTGCCCTGGAGGG
>CAZZJD010000043.1:0-9743 GCA_964654305.1 uncultured Chitinophagaceae bacterium | reverse complement strand
AAAATATAGTAATTCTCCATTGGGATGAACTACTGCCGTGCCCTGATTTGCATCTAGATCAGCATCTGTTATATCTAACAATTCCATACCTTGAATCGTATGATCATCGGCTTCATTTGCATAAAAGAGTCGGTTTCTGTAAGGATTTTTATTCTTTTTAACGGCCGAATCTCTAACCGTACTTGTTACGAGCAATTTAGAAGGCCCTGCAGATGCCGCCGCATATACCCCTTTCTCTACTCCAATAATATTATCTGCTTTCTTAATTACATATAAAATGGTATCGGGCCTTTGCATCTGCTGATCAATAAAATCTAGTGTTTGAGACTCCGCTTCAGCAGCTGATTTTAAAGGACTTGTAGATGCATGATTAGATAAAAATGTAATTAATGCAGTTCTGGCCTCTGAAAAATTACCGATGCTGCGCATACATACAGCATACCAGTAGTAACTATCCGGATATTTATCTGCTGCTGTAGTGTAGCAAACTTTATATTTTTCTGCTGCCTGCGGAAAATAAAATGAAAGACGATAAGCAGTGGCTAGTTTGTATGTAACATCAGCTGTAGTGAGGTTAACATTTGAGGATTTCCCTCTTAATGAGAGACTATTATAAACAGGTAATCCTTTCTTCTCTTTTTTTGCTGTTTCAGGATTTAAATATTGCTCATATAATCGGGCTGCTGTATAATAGTCGCCATAATTAAAAAATTTCTCTGCTTCATCCAGTAATTTCTTTGGAGTTTGGGCGATCGAATGAACGGATATCATCAGCGTTACAATGATACAGCACCAGGTTTTGATCTTTTTAGATGGAGAATTATTCATAATATTTTTTTTCGAAAACATTTGCTGATAAAAAATGATATACAATTATAATCTTGGACAACGGATATATTCAAACATTGGCTGACCGGGTTTCTTTTTTCTGTACGTGAGACTCAACTCGAACGCATTGACGTTGCTGTTTGCAGCACCCAGCTTTGAGGCATTAATATCATAACTGATGCCAAAAAGAAATTCTTTCCAATCTACCCCAACAAATGGTGCAAAAGCATCATTCATCCGATAATAGCCTCCAATCATAAAATCAGTTTCGGGGTTGACGTATAATTGTGCATAAGTTCCGAGCACAATTTCCTGTGCAGTTCCCTGTGCCATATAAATTGCATTGGGAACAATACGTGTTTTATTTGTCAGATTATAAGAAACACCTCCATGAATTACATATCTTAAAGGAATCGCTTCAAGCGCAACATTCCCTTTTGAGATAAAGGCATCCCGTGGCCTGTTCAAATGAAAAACAGAGGCGCCAGCATAAACATTGGCTTTCTTATCAGGGGATGCGTCGTAATATAATGCACCTGCCCCAATGTCTAGTACAGTAGATTGTGAAGCAACTAACCCTTCTTCTCCTGTAGCTAATGCAGGATTATATCCTGTAATTGGATTCCATTGCTCTCCTGTTTTAAACTTTGTTTTATCAATTCTACGGTTTATGATGCCTGCCTGTACGGAAAAAACCACTCTGTGATTATCATTTCTCCCGAACTTAACACCAGTATAGGCAAGAGAACCATAAGCATTTAAATAATTAAACCCCCCGTCTCCGGCAGATTGATTCAGTACATTCAAGCCCCAGGCAATATTCTTTTCTGTACGTTTATCGAAAGATACGCCAATGGTACGATAGGGATTAGTAATGGATCCCCACTGATCTCTGAAAATACCCGAAACTCGGTAGTCTCCATCACTCCCTCCTGTCATTGCAGGATTTACATATAGAGGATATATGTAATATTGGGTAAAATGCGGATCTACCTGTGCATGTAGTTTAGCAGATATGCTGAACACAGCAATGAAAGCAATACCAATACGCTTTAACATCATATATCAATTTTTATCTTACTAAAGAGATTGAACCTTTTTTATTGACTTCTGTCCCATCTGCCAATGTTGCCCTTAATGTATACACGTAAACGCCAACAGGCTGGGGCTTTCCATTATGCGTGCCATCCCAACCAGCTGCAGGATTATTGATCAACTTAATCATTTCACCCCACTGATTGAAAATCCTCATCTCTAATTTGGTAATATAATTTCCGAAAACAAAAAGCTGATCATTTCTTCCATCTCCATTTGGAGTGAAAACATTCGGAACAAAAACATCTCTGTTGAGCGGAAGCACTGTAATTTTAAATCTCCTCACCTCACCACCACAATTGCCATTGGTAGAATTAACCGTAATAGTAGCCGTTACCGGTTGACTGCCTGTGTTGACAGCTGTAAATGCCGGAATATTTCCGTTGCCTGATAATGGCAGACCAATTGAAGCATCAGAGTTTGTCCAGCTTACCGTACTACCTGAAGGCAAGCCTCTAAAAATATCACCCGGGTACACCGCATTGTGGTAAAGCGCTGTATCAGGTCTAACTGTCACATTCGGACGCTGAATGACCGTAACAGTGAACGTGGTCTGATTGGCACAGGCATTACCTAATGGTGTAAATGTATACACATTACTTTGTGTATTACTAACAGGATTTGAAGGATTCCATGTTCCAAGTATATTGTTACTGGATAGACCGAGCAGATTAGGTGTAGGATCTCCTGAGCAAATTGTAAGTCTGGTACCGTAAGGGAATTCTGGAGTTACTCTGGGATTCACTTTTACAATAATAGTTACAGGATCAGCACACTGCCCTGCATTAGGCGTAAAGGTATAGCTGATATCCCCTGCTACCGCTGTAGATAAAGAACTAGGATTCCAGGTACCTTTAATTCCATTATTCGATGAATCAGGGAGAGTAACTGTTGGCAATATATCACCCTGGCAATATGGGCCATAGGTATTAAAGCTTGGCGTTATTTGAGGAACATTATCCGCCACTGTGATGTTTACCGTACTATCACAACCGGTTGCTACATCCGTAATCTTAACCGTATATGTACCGGCGCATAAATTAGATACAGTCGATCCAGACCCAATTACATTATTTGAACTATTTCTCCACTCATAAGTAAAATTACCTGTACCGCCACCTAATGTAACGGATACAGAACCGTTACAAGTGCCACCGGTACCCGGTGTAGAAACATCACACTGACCATTATTGCAATTGCTGCCATCAATAGACGGATCAATGTTTCGCTGCCATGAACCTCCATCCGGAATACGGCTGAAAGTTTTGCCAGTTGGGCTGGTAGGTAAGTTCGAAGGGAGTCCCAATGTTTGTCCAACATAAGAAATAGTAGAAGGAGAATTGGTAAATATTTCGGCTGGGGATGAAAGAATGATACCTGACGTCGAACACCCAGTAACAGAGGTAGGCGTACATGGATTATCATTATAATCATCATCTGTACTTACCTTATTTGATTCATTTGTAAAGGTTGTCCAGTAAATAGCATCGACAGGATTCCCATTGTTATCGTACAACCCAACCCAACCGTCACTATTAGCCAAAACAAAGTTTCCGGTAGCACAATAATAGGCTGTGTTTTGATCAGTCTTAAAATCAACCGATGCAGGATTTAAAGAAGAAGATGAAGTTCCAATTACGAAATGAGCTTTTGGCTGAATTGTCGTGCCCCGAGGTAAAATTATAGAGCCTCCCGTGCTTGTAGTTGAATTCGAACGAGCACCAATTATATAACATGAAATATCAATCGGACTACAGGTCGGGTTGTATAGCTCAATATACTCACCTCCAACGCCAATCAGTCCCTGAGAAAAAGGTGCTGCAGGCCAGGGACGCACCTCATTGATCACTACCCCGGTACCACTAGGAACACATCCACCCGGAGTGCCTCCTGTACCATTACATACCGTATTGGGTGTAGATGAAACAGTAGGAGTTAGCGTTGTTATTGTCACATTCAAAGTAAATGGTGTAGCACACGCACTGATTGTTGGCGTAAATACATAACTATTACTTTGAGTATTACTGATAACAGATGGATTCCATGTGCCCGAAATACCATTATCGGACGTGCCCGGTAAAACAGGAATATTTCTTCCGTTGCAGAGCGACAATTGATTATTAAAACTAAAGATTGGATTTATCGATGATGAAACAGTCACAGTCATGGTAGTAGTAGTTGCACACTGACCAGGATCAGGAGTGAAAGTATAAGTTTGTGTTTGCGTGTTATCAATTGCAGGCAACCAGCTACCGGTAATATTGTTTGTTGACGTTGTAGGAAGCGTAAATGTTCCACCACTACATATTGCAGGCACCTGAGTAAATAAAGGCGTAACAGAAGGGTTAACTGTCACAGTCATGGTAGTGGTAGTTGCACACTGACCAGGATCAGGCGTGAATGTATATGTCCTTGTTTGCGTATTATCTATTGCAGGCGACCAGCTACCGGTAATATTGTTTGTTGACGTTGTAGGAAGCGTAAATGTTCCTCCACTACATATAGCTGCTACTTGTGTAAATAATGGTGTAACCTGAGGAATATTATCTGTAACTGTTACTGTTGCGGTTTTGCTGCAGTTTGTAGTATTATCTGTTACTGTAACCGAATATGTACCCGCACATAAATTACTCACACTCGATGTTGTACCTACAGAATTATTTGACTGATCCGTCCAGGAATAGCTCAGTGTGCCAACACCGCCTGTCACCACAACAGAAACTGAGCCATCGCAAGTACCTTCTGTACCACCACCGTTGAAGGGTGGCGCACATAGACCATTACAATTGCCGGGCGTATTATTTGTTGCTCCTATCCCACCGACAATCCATGTGTTGCTTCCATCAGTTTGGCGATAGGTTGATTTCCCTATAGTTTGAGCGCCTACCGTAGAACTACTATTATCCCCAACATATTCAAAAGAGGAAGCCATAGATCTTGGTGTATTTATTACACCTGAGTAACCACATGGTGCTGAATTTGGGGGAGACAATAAATTATTAAACTCACTTAAAGTATTTATATTATTTTGATTAGGCGCCCAATATATTCCATCAACAATACTTAGATTTTTGTCATATAAAGCCAAATAACCATTCGAATTACTTAAATGCCATCTGCTTGTTGTAACTAGATACTGTGTTGACCTAAATGTATTCAAATTAATATTTACACTCGGTGCATTAGTAGCTCCTATTACTAAAAATCCTAAAGGTTGTATAATTGTTCCGCTTGGAAACGAAAAAGATGCTGAATTAGATCCATCAATGGTCTTTGCTCCCAAAATATAACAGCTTAAATCCACAGGATCACATGGGCTTGGATTATATAGCTCAACCCATTCCTGACCATTATTTGTACTGTTCGTCATTGCTTGTATAGCAGAATTTGTATTATCGGCACCACCGACGCTATAATTTACCCCAGGCATCACCATGATCTCGTTAATCACCACTTTAGGACCTGTATATGTACATGGTGTTTCTCCCCCGGGAGTACCATTACATACCGTATTGGGCGTAGAGGAAGGTGTTATGGAAAAAGATGGATCAGATAGCGTGACAATACCATTCACTGGTATAGTACAAGCATTGGAAATAGAAAATGAAGTATAAGTACCAGCATTTAATCCAGCTATTACTATGTCTCCTGATGCATTTGATGTTAAACTGTCAGGACCAATAGTTACTCCGTTGTCATTATAAGTAACTGCATATTTAGTGTTAGGAGCAGCCCCCTTAATAGTAATCGTTCCATTTGTACCACTACAGGTAGTTGGATTTGTACTGCTTAATACAGGGGTTGATTGTATTACAAATGTTGAATTGTAAAAGTTACCGCCATTATTAAGAATGATAGTATCCCCACAGCCGGTAGTTGGAGATGTAGTAGAACCTGTTATTTCATAATAAACCTGAAAGGTATAATTGCCTGGAGGAAGCGCAGTTAAGTCTACCGACAGGTCATTACGCTGCCATTTCTGATCTCTTATATTACAGGGCCCGCCAGTCGGGAAATTGCTGCCGGAACAATTGTCAATAATATTGCTTAGATCTGTATTACTGAAAGTGCCAGGAGTAGACCCCTGAGGGATAATTCTATAATACATCTTTGGAATACATACGTTGGAATTTGTTCCTCTAAATGTTTTCACCTCAGCCCCTTTTAATATCAATGCACCGGAATTCTGAATGTATGTGCCAAAAAAAGTATCTGTAAATGTCTTGTTATTTTGATCTATCAAATTAGCTCCATCACCGGTTGTATTAAAGAAACTTCCTGCAGGCTGCCGGCACGTTCCTAAGAATACAGCTGAAGCATATGGCCCAAAAGTGATTTCACGAAAACGAATATTATCAAATCCATGATTATAAGGAGTGGAAGAATTAGGAAGAAAAACAAACAAACCCTGATAGGCGCCAATTAAATTAGAATAAGTGCCTTCAATTCCAGTACCCCTTAAGGTAGAGCCTACATAAAACTCCCAAGTATTATTATTTCTTGTAATCGTTATTCGGGGCAAAGCGTTTGTCAACCCGTTATTAAATGAAGCTATAGTATTTACAACAACACCATTGGTAACTGTTTGTAGAGATACCACATTGGATGTATTCCCAAGCTGATATCGAACGCGGTACCCACTTGCATTTCGCGGGTCGCTACTAGTACCGGTCATAAAGAAAAAATAATCCAGGAATTGTCCGGCAAATCCACCATCCATCACATAATCAAACTGCCATGCATTAGCCGTTCTATTAAAAGGTGTTGAAAGTGCAAATGACCCATTTAGTTGATTAACTAATAATTGACCCCCACTTACAGTCCAGTTATTGGATGGGGCAACGACATTCCATTGCGGATTTGCGTTAAAATTGCCGTCCGAGAAATCATCCAAGGTTGTCATCTCTGATGGTGCAGGAATTTGAGCTTGGGCAGAAAAACAGAAAGCAAATAATAAAGAAACTAAAAAATAACTTATTCTTTGTTTCATGATTAATTTAAATGAATTATTAAAAATGGCAAAAAGGTGATGCAAAATAAGGAAGAATGATTAAAAAAATGAATATTTTTCAAGTATTCATATAGCTTATAAGTAAAATTCAAAAAAGTAAACCCGATTGTAGTTATTAAGGCTTAATAACTTTTTTACGTTTCAGATAAATCATCATAACAAGACCTAACAAAATCAAAGTCAATGAAATGATTTCTGCCTGTGTAGGTTGAAAGGGAAGATCCTGATACTTTGTATTTACACGTATTTTTTCAATAAAAAATCTTTCCAAACCATTCATCATTAAATAAATCGAAAATAAAACTCCCGGTACCGATAATTTATTTTGAAATAAAATCAGCGCCAGAAACATTAAAAAACAAATAAGTGTTTCATAAAAAGGAGTAGGAAAAACGGGAATGGGGAGATAGTTGCAATGTTCCTTTTGCGCACAACCAACAATAGGCACTCCTACACCGTTTACATTATGCGGATAGGCATATGCAAAAAAAGCATCCGGCAAAATAGACGGTGCTTTAACGGATAAATGGGGGACAGAATCTTGATTAGTTGTCCCAAACTCTCTCCATAAATATTCAGGATGATGCGCTACAGACTTTTTAAAATCTGTAGAATCAGCCAGATATACTTGCCCATTTGAGTCAACCGTGTAGGCGCTGTTGGGTATTCCCCAATCACCATCCCCCGAAACCTGACAACCGATTCTGCCTATGGCATAAGCGATCATCAATGCGGGAGCAAAAGCATCAATTAAATGTCGGATAGATATTTTTTTTCTCTTGCTGTAAATAACAATCGCTATGGCCGCACAAATCAAACCTCCATAAAAAGTCAACCCACTAAAAGAAAGTAAAGCACCGACAGGATCCTCCACAAAATCATTCCAATTCTCGAGATTGTGAAAAAGCTTAGCCCCTCCGAATCCAAAGACGGCTGCTAAAATAGTCATATCTCCTACCCGCTCATGTGGCCATACTCTAATCTTCCGCTCTTCAGGCTTAGCCATTTTTTGTTTATTCTTTTCATACCATTTGAGTCCAGCAAAAAATAAAGCCAAAATGATACCTGTTGTCCAATTACCCTTTGACGAAAAAATATATTCCTGAGGGTTGATGCCATCTTCTCCAGCCGACATAAAGGCTCCGATAATTTTATAGCCCATTACAAATCCCATGAGCCCATTTAATATCAGTTCGCTCAGACTGGCAGCTTTCCCAACCGTAATTGTTTCTTCTATAGGCATAAGATATCCTCGTTTCTCACGGGCTTTAAGTCCTTTTGTAAGAAAAAAAGCTGCTGCTAGAAAAGACAGGGCGACAAAAAAACCAAAGGAATTTAGAAAACGGGCCCACTCCCATTCTACACCGAAGATGTCTTTGAAAAAGTAATATAAGTTGGGATACATGAGGAATGGGTTTAGTTGTTGATACGTTTATTTGTTTATTAGTTGAGATGTTAAATAGTTCGAGTTATAGCAATGAATAATCTACAACCCACAACTTACAACCAACAACCTATTACCTGCAATACTGTTCAAACGCACCAATCAACTCCTGAGCGATCATAGGCGCAGGCCTGCCTTCAATATTATGGCGTTCTATGATGTGTACTAGCTGACCATCTCTAAATAATGCGATACAGGGAGAACTCGGCGGATAAGGCAATAAATGCTCTCTAATTTTGTTAACAGCAGCTACATCAAATCCGGCAAAGCTGGTAAGCAATCTATCCGGACGCACGACACTGTTTTGTGCTGCCATCAACACACCCGGACGGGCAGAACCTGCAGCGCAACCACAAACTGAATTAATAAATACAAGAGAAGTACCTTTCGCTTGTAAAGACTGATCTACTGACTCTGGTGTAAGCAATTCATCAAATCCTCCATCGGTCATTTCGCCCTTCATAGGCAATACTATTTGTTCGGGATACATATTATATTATTTTAGGATGCAAAGGTAAGTGAAAGTTCAAAGATCAGAAATGAGGGAAATGATGTGATTTTCGTCTATCGTCCATCGTTTCTCGTTTTTCGAAAAACGAAAATCGAACAACGACCAACGATTTCAAATTTGACCTTTGATAAATTATCAATATCCTAATATCTTCAGCATACTCTGTGCCGTCTGTTCTTTAGCATATAACCAATCCGTCAATTTACCATTTTTATCATAGCCAATGATCACATGTTTAGGAGAAGGGATCATACAATGCTTAATACCTCCGTATCCACTGATCTGATCCTGATAGGCACCGGTATGAAAGAAGCCCACATATAAAGGCTCCTGTGATACGCCGTTGAGTTTAGGCAAAAACACTTCATTGATATGCTCTTCCGAATCATAATAATCATGGCTATCGCAGGTTATACCTCCCAGTACCACGCGCTGGTATTCATTGTCCCATTTATTAATAGGCAACATCAGAAACTTCTCTCCTATCCCCCATGTATCAGGCAGCGTAGTAATAAAAGAAGAATCTATCATATACCAGTTCTCACGATCATTCTGTATTTTTTGTCCGAGTACTGAATAGATATGCGCCATGCTCTCTCCTACGGTAAAACTGCCAAATTCCGTATAAATGTTTGGCATAGGCACCCCTGCATTTTTACAAGTCTTTTTAATGGTACCTACAATTTCGTGGATCATGAACTGATAATCATATTCAAAACCCAGAGAATGTTTAATTGGGAATCCGCCGCCAATATTGATGGAGTCTAACTCCGGACAAATTTTTTTCAACTGACAGTACAGATTTACCACCTTGTTCAATTCACTCCAGTAATAAATATCATCTTTAATCCCTT
>CAZZJD010000042.1:0-9868 GCA_964654305.1 uncultured Chitinophagaceae bacterium | reverse complement strand
GACATGGATGATCCGCAGCTTCAGGCAATCATGATGAGGCAGCTGCAGCTACCCGGTAAAGAGACGTTAAAAAATAAACTTGGAGAAAGCAATTTTAATAAGGTTGATTCTTTTTTAAAAAAAGAAATGAATATGAACCTTGCTTTGTTTGACCGATTCAAACCTATGATGGTAATGAGTTTGCTTGCCCAGCGGGTTTTATCATGCGCTAAAATGGAATCTTATGAAATGAACTTTGTAAAAATGGCCAGCGAACAGAAGAAACAAATACTGGGATTGGAGCGTGTAGAAGATCAGGTAGCCGTATTTGATGCCATTCCAGATTCGCTGGAGATACGCTCAATTATGAATATGGTCGATGATTTTGAATCCCAGAAAAAACAATTTACTCGCCTGTCTTCACTTTACAAGTCTCAGGATTTAGAATCACTTTATCAGTTAATGGTAGAATCTCCGGAAATGATGGGTAGTCAGGAATTATTACTTGACAGACGTAATCGTAATTGGATACCCATTTTGGAATCAGCAATGAAGCAATCGTCTACTTTTTTTGCTGTTGGCGCTGGACATCTGCCTGGCAGTCAGGGTATACTTGACCTTCTTAGAAAGCAAGGGTATAAGGTGAAAGCATTAAAATAATCATTCTTTCATATTTTTTGAACTGAGTTGCCGAATAAATCAAATTAAGTAGATTTTTGTGTAATGAACCAAACCATCTACGCCGACGATAAAAACGCCATCCGCTTTTCGAACTTTAAAAAACTCGAAACTGCTTGTCCGTTTACGGGATTGGGAATAAAATATGTTGCGTCGGGAGAAGAAACCTATTACGCCAATCATAAAAAATACAAGGTCAAAGTGGGTGAATATATCATTGGAAATGAATTTACCCAATCCATCGTACAAATCGATAGCAGCAAATCCGTTCAGGGTCTTTGTATCGATATATCCTCTGAAATCATTTCAGAAGTAGCCGAATTTCACGACATGAATGGCGCTGAATTAAAAGAGTTTCTGCTATCGGAACAGTTTTTCGTGAATCGCTATAACGTAAAAAATACTACGCTGGGTTATTCCCTTCAAGAGATCAACCAAAAAATTAAATCCGGCTCTTTTACTAATGATCTTCAGGAAAACGAATTATTCTATAGTCTGGCCGAATCGATTATAACAGACCAGCGTTTTGTATTCGATTATTTGAAAAAACTGAATTTCAAAAAACATACCACCAACGAAGAAATTTTCAGAGCAGTTTTTCAGGCAAAATCGCTCATAGAAGAAAATATTACCGAGAATCTTTCCTTGGAACATATCGCTAATCAAACAGGAATTTCAAAATATCATTTCATTCGTGTTTTTAAATCTGTGTTTGGCATCTCACCCTATCAGTATCAAAAAAGAAAACGTCTCGAATGTGCAAGGATTGATCTTATAAGTGGGAAAGATATCATATCAACCGCCTTCCTGTATGGATTTCCGGATGTTCCAAGTTTCTCAAAAGCCTTCAAACAATATTTTGATCAAACTCCCGGATCTGTAAGAAATAGCAATTTTTGACAATAAAAGCGTCAAAAGATTTACTTTCTTTGAAGCAAATATTGTCTATGCTACGCGTGGTTTATCTATTGATTTTCACGGCTATTTCTCTTTATTCCTCCGCCCAACTTCAACGCAAGCCTCTTTTTGGAGCTCGTATTGAATACGTATCTGAAAATGGTCAGTCCGGTTGCAAGGTGCTCCAGGTAGTAAGAGGTACCAGTGCTGATTTGAAACTGCAAGCCAATGATATCATTGTCCAAATAGGCGATCAGGGATTTCAATCCGCAGATGAATTCATTAAGCGATTTCTAAACTATGAGCCGGGAAAAGAAATTAAACTGGTTGTTTTACGCGAGAAAAAGAATCTGACCTTAAAAGGCAAGGTTGTAGCAAGGCCCTACGAAACCGATGATAACGCAACCGTTATCTATGATCAGGCAAATTACAAAGGCGGACAGTTAAGGGTAATCATCAATAAACCACTCAAAGAAAATAAAATGCCCGCTATGCTGTTTATTCCCGGTTACACTTGCAGCAGCATTGATGAACTCACAAAAGACCATCCGTACAAAAGAATCATTGATGCCTATGTAGATGGTGGTTATGTAACCTTGCGGATAGAAAAAAGTGGACTGGGTGATAGTAAAAATACACCTGCCTGTGAGTCATGTGATTTGCTGGATGAAATTGAAAATTTTGAAGTGGGTCTTAAAAAGTTAAAGTCATTGCCTTATGTAGACACCAACCGAATCATTATCTACGGTCATTCAATGGGTGGGATCATTGCTCCAGCGATAAGTGCGAAACATTCCGTTGCAGGGGTGGTGGTGTACGGAACAACCGCAAAATCATGGTTTGAGTATCAGCTGGAAATGTATCGGGTGCAAAATGCCTTGGCCGGCATGAACCCCATTGAAGTAGAGCAGTCTGTAATAGAGCAGTACGATCTGAACTATCGTTACTATGTGAAAAAAGAAAAACTGGAAGACCTGGCAAAGGACCCCAAGGCAGACAGTGTTTTGAGAAGTACATGGGCTTATGATGGCAAAGGGAAAATTTATGAAAGAAATGCAGAATACTGGCGACAAATTCAGGATTACCCCCATTTGCAAAACTGGAAAAACACCCAGGCAAATGTGTTGGTACAATATGGCGAATCTGATTTTCAGGCCTTTTCCAAAGCCGACCATCAGCAAATTGTTAATACCGTCAATCATTTTCATCCCGGTAAGGCGACTTTAATAACCTATCCGTCAACGGATCATTTTTTTGCAAAATCGGGAACGATGCAGGAAGCGTACAACAAATTTTCAGGTGGTCAGATTCAGCAGTTATTTGATGAATACAATGCAGAGGTTGGGTTATCCGCCGTTCAGTGGAGTAATAAAATTGTATTCAAAAACGACGAGTCGAAATCCTCTGAAACCGGTTGGAAAAAATTAAAAACAGATTATTATCCGGGCAAACAGGATGACATTACTTTCATCAATGAAAATATAGGTTGGTATGTAAATGGTTATGGAAATATTTATCACACCAGGAACGGTGGTGAAACCTGGGAAAAACAGCTGGAGAAGAAAGGAACCTTTTTTCGTTGCATTGCCTTTGTAGACAGTTTAGTGGGGTTTGCTGGAACTGTAGGAACAGATTATTTTCCCAATGTAACAGACACCATTCCGCTATATGGCACCAAAGACGGAGGAAAGACTTGGAATCCGGTCCCTTATTCAGGGCCGTATGTAAAAGGGCTTTGTGCGATTGATCTGGTGAAGGAGCAATATATCAATCACGGTAAAACTGATTACAAGATTCACCTCTATGCTGTTGGTCGTGTTGGATCTCCGGCCAATATAATGGTTTCGCATGATGGAGGAATTACCTGGACATCGAATCGTATGAATGAAGATTGTAAAATGTTGTTTGATATCAAGATGTTTGACAAGAACAACGGCATTGTATGTGCGGCATCTGTCGAACAAGTAGACAGATCAAATGCGGTCATCTTAAAAACGGCTGATGGTGGAAAGACTTGGAAGAAAGTCTATCAGTCTGCCCGTCCGTTTGAAACCACCTGGAAAGCCTCATTCCCTACAGAAAAAACCGGGTATGTTACTATTCAATCATATAATCCTGATCCTACAGTAAAACAACAGCGTATTGCAAAGACTACAGATGGTGGAAATACCTGGCAGGAAATCAATCTGGTTGATGATGCGGGTGCACGGCAGTTTGGTATCGGGTTTATTGATGGGTATCGTGGTTTTGTAGGAACGATGAATAGCGGGTATGAAACCAAGGATGGAGGAAAGACATGGTTGCCCGTAAATCTTGGAAAGGCCTGTAATAAGATCAGGATCTATAAAGACAACAATGGGAAGGTTTATGGTTATGCTATTGGCGTGGATGTGATGAAAGGAGCCTTCTGATTCAATATTAATCGTTAAATTCAAATTTAAAATCACCAACATGAATCAATTAGTAATCGATCTGAAAATTCTGATCAAAAATCACTGGAAAGTAATTGTATTGATTGTTGCAGCCATATGGCTGATGACTAATTATACGGATATCAAAGCGGGTATTATGGATGGGTGGAATGGGGAATAACATTTCCTGTTTACAGATCATCTCTATCATTACATTCATTGGCGTCTTTTGTCTTCATATATTAAATTTTAAACTCTATTTATGAATAAGTTACTTCTCATTCGCTTGATTCTTATTTTGTCTCCCTTCTCGGCTATTTCTCAAGAGACCCAAGTTCAGTTAACTGAAAAGGTTTCCGTCACTTTTCCTGAAAAGCCTTTGATGCGTGATATGCAAGGGGTGAGCGTTCAGTATTATGTTCGACTTGCCGATAGCACGGCTAATTTTATTGCCTCCTCGACGAATCTTGAAAAAAGTAGTGGCATGACAGCCGATTTACTACAGGCGGCCCAACAACAAGATGAATTCTTGGAGCAGACGCAAAAGGGGTTTGTCGCCCAACTTGGAACTGATACTAGGGTTGTGTCATCGGAACTAAAAGAAATTTCCGGCAAAAAAGTTTTACACTTTGTTGTGAGTGCCACGCGTAATGGCGCTAAAGTAGAAATTACAGTATATATGCTTTTCGATAGTAAATATACAATTAATATTATACATCAAAAGCGATCTGAAGAAGCCTCTGTGGAAGCAAAAAACAAATACTTTGCCTCTCTGCAAATTGGTGTCAGGTAATTTCAATTATAAGAATTATAAAATCTATTTTTTTTGTGTAAAAATTAAATTTTAAGTTATGATTCTAGATAAGAAAAAAATAAATAATCAACTCGGATTTAAAATTGTCTTGTTAGTTTTCTTTTTATTGATCATTTCATCACAATTATTTGCCCAATCACAAAGTAATGAGCTTACCAAAAAGGCAGTTGATGGGGGAATAGGATTGGGTTCCATCATAGCCGTTGTTGCATCTTGGTCGAGGAATAAATCGATTTTATTCGGAATTATTCACGGCCTTTTAGGATGGATCTATGTAATTTATTTCGCATTGACGAGAGAAGATTCACATTGATAGTTGAATAATGCAATACCATGAACAGCCGTCAGAACTGTTCTGCTTTTGTGTATAAAGCGACACATTAATAATAAAAAATCTTAATATGATTTTAAAAATTGAAAACCTTAACAAGCAGTATGCCAATGGTGTACATGCTTTAAATAATGTCAGTCTTACAATCGAAAAAGGCATGTTTGGTTTACTTGGCCCAAATGGTGCCGGTAAATCTTCCCTTATGCGCACGCTGGCAACATTGCAGGAAGCAGACAGTGGAAGCGCTTATTTAGGCGAGATAGATATACTTCATCAAAAAGATGAGATTCGTAAAGTACTAGGCTATCTCCCTCAGGAATTCGGGGTGTATCCCCGCACCTCTGCCATAGACTTGCTTAATCATCTGGCAGTACTAAAGGGATATTCAAATCATACTGAGCGAAAAAATATGGTAGATTATTTGCTTAATAAAGTAAATCTTTTTGAACATAGGAAAAAAGCAGTGAGTAGCTACAGCGGTGGTATGCGTCAACGTTTTGGTATTGCACAGTGTTTAATTGGTGATCCAAAGCTGATTATAGTAGATGAACCAACTGCCGGGCTCGATCCGGGTGAACGTAATCGTTTTTATAATATCCTCAGTGAAATTGGAGAGAATGTTATTGTGATCCTGTCTACACATATCGTGCAGGATGTTAGAGAGCTTTGTACATCAATGGCTATCATGGATAAAGGAAAAGTGCTTTTTGCAGGGAATACAGATGATGCACTCAGGGAAATCAAAGGAAAAGTTTGGGAAAAAAGAATAGAGAAAGACGACCTTGAAACGCTTCAGCATTCCATGAAAGTCATTTCCACAAAGTTAGTCGGAGGCAAACCGCTTGTTCATGTTTTTGCGGAAGAGAATCCCGGCGGCGGATTTGAAGTTGCTGAAGAAAATCTTGAAGATGTATTCTTTGCCAAATTAAATGATTTGATTTAAATCAACCTCTATGTGGAAATTTATAAGACAAGAATGGAAATTCTGGCTTAGTTCTCCAATGACTTGGATATTTTTTGCCATTAATACACTACTGATACTTGGAGCCGTATCTTCTGATAGTGTTATGATTGGCGGAGAAGTCGGAAGCGTATTTAAAAACGCACCCTATGTAATTCAAAATTATTATGGAATCATGTCGCTAGTTTGTTTGCTGATGACAACTGCATATATGAATGCAACGGCCAATCGTGATTTTCAATATAATATGTATCAGTTTGTTTTCAGTTCTCCTGTAAAGCAAAGTCATTATTATTTTGGGAAATTCATAGGTGCTGCATCTATCTCAGTCATCCCTTTATTAGGTATTTCGTTAGGGGGATTGCTGGGTCCACTGATGCCTTGGGCTGACCCACAGCGCAGCGGACCAATCTATTGGTCGGGGCATATCAATGGAATATTATGTTACGCAATACCGAATACCATCATTACTGGCGTATTTCTTTACAGTTTAGCTATACTGTACCGAAGCACAATCGTGTCGTTTATTGGAGCGATGGGGATTTTGGTTTTATACGGAGTTGCAGCAGGGTTTACTAGAGATATTGAAAAAGAATGGCTTTCTGTATTGCTGGATCCTTTCGGGTTCCGACCTGCAGCAATCAGCTCTAAATATTTTACTGTTGATGAAAAGAATACCCAGGCAATTCCTTTGAGCAGTTGGTTATTATTTAATAGAGTCATTTGGATCGGCTTTTCTGTTTTGGTCTTATTTTTTACCTTTCTACGTTTTTCTTTTAGCACCAAAAAGGAGACAAATAAAATAAAAAAGAAAAAAACTATAAAGGAAGCTACCCTATCTGTGTCGAAACCAAATTCACATCCGGTCTCTGCTCCTGTTTATTCTTCATGGAAATCTCAGGTCCATTCTATTTTATTTGAAACGAAAACGATTTTCAGAAACCCAACATTTATCATCATTACGGCCATTGGAATAATTAATTTGTTGGCGGGATTAAGTTTTTCCGGTACTTATGGTGAAAAGATATATCCGGTAACTTATCAGATAATAGACACTATAAGAGGTTCATTTTACACATTTTTGATTGCCATTATTGTATTTTACAGTGGTGTTCTGGTTTGGAAAGAAAGAGATGCAGGAATCAATGACATTATCGATGCTACGCCGGTAAAAACATCTTTGTTGTTCGTTTCCAAGTTATCTGCTTTGACGCTTGCTTTATTCTCTGTATTACTTTGCACAATCATTTTTGGAATCATCACTCAGCTTTTTAATGGTTATACACAGATTGAACCTGATGTATACTTTAAAAGTCTGATACTGATTGATCTTCCGCAATTTATCTATACTTCAATAATTGCGCTGCTTTTGCACTACCTTATCAACAACAGATATGTAGCTTATTTTGCATTTGTGGTTTTTTTGATCCTGAATTCATTCATTTGGAATGTTTTAGACATTGAAAGTAACATGGTTATTTTTGGAGGAATACCTAATGTCACTTATTCCGACATGAATGGGTTTGGGCCCTTTGTAAAATCATTATCCTGGTTTAATATCTACTGGATATTGGCTTCAGTTATTATCTGTTTTATCGTGTTTGCATTTTATATCAGAGGGAGAGAGTTGAAATTTAAGTTCAGATTGTCTTCCGCATTAAGAAATATGCGAAGTAACCGTATGGCAATCGGTGTTTTGTTTGTTCTTTTTTTATGCTGCGCTTCATTTGTCTATTATAACACAAAAATATTGAATACCTATACAAGCAGTGATGAAGTTGAAAACAGATTAGAGCGTTATGAGAGACAGTACAAAAAATATGAGCAAATAGCTCAGCCAAAGATTATTAGCGTAAATTATACCATCGACCTGATGCCCTACGAAAGAAATCTTTTTTCAAAAGCTGAGTTATGGCTGAAGAACAAGACAAAAGAAGATGTCCGGGAAATTCATTTTACCATGCCTCTCTCAATTGACAGCGTTACCATTGAAATAAAAGAAGCGAAATTGAAACTGCGTGATAATGACCTGAAATACAGGATCTATCAACTCAACAATGCGCTGAAACCGGGTGATTCTTTGAAACTAATTGTAAATTCCATTGTTATCAACAAAGGTTTTGAAAACGAGGTAAGCTTTACTTCACTCACCCATAACGGGACATTCTTTAATCAGGGCGATATCATCCCCACAATCGGATACAATAATAATTTAGAGATAGCAGATAAGAACAAACGCAACAAGTTAGGTCTTCCGCCCAAAAAAAGATCCGTTCCCCTTGATGAGAATGATTCCCTATCACGGATGAAAAACTATGTGGTTCAGGATGCCGACTGGGTTGAAGTGGAAACGGTGATCAGTACAGCAGAAGACCAGATTGCAGTGGCACCCGGAAGTCTAATTAAGTCGTGGAAAGAAAAAGGCAAATCCATATTCCATTATAAACTCGATAAAGCATCACTGAACTTTTATTCTTTTATTTCGGCAAAATATGAAGTAGCCAGAAAAACATTCAAGGGCATTGATCTGGAGGTTTATTACATCAAAGAGCATGCATACAATGTTCCTAATATGCTCTCCTCTATGGAAAAGTCGCTTGATTACTACACCACCCATTTTGGGCCTTACTATCATAAGCAGGCGCGGATTATTGAGTTCCCCAGATATGCTTCGTTTGCACAGGCGTTTCCCGGAACGATGCCTTACAGCGAAGGTATTGGATTCATTCAGGATCTTAGAGATGTAAGGGGTGACGATATTGATATGGTTTTTTATATAGTCGCCCATGAGATGGGGCATCAGTATTGGGCACATCAACTATGTGGAGCAGCTATGCAGGGCAGTGAATGGATGAGTGAAGGTTTTGCACAGTATTCCGCTTTGATGGTGATGGAAAAAGAATATGGAAAAGAAACAATGAAAAAGTTTCTGAAGTATGAAATGAACAGATACTTGACCGGAAGGAGTTACGAGCTGGAAGCAGAGCGCCCTTTGTATAAAACGGAGGGTCAGGGGTATATTCACTATCAAAAAGCCAGTGTTGTGATGTATTATCTGAAAGAAATGATTGGCGAGAATAATGTAAACAAGGTGCTTCAAAAATTAATAAATGAATATGCGTTCAAAGAGCCGCCTTATGCTACTTCCATGAATGCATTACGTGCATTTGAAGAGGTTACGCCAGACAGTTTAAAATACCTGATAGACGATTTGTTCAAGAATGTCACTTTGTTTTCAAACCGTATTGAATCATGCTCTTTCAAAAAGATCAATAATGAATATGAAGTATCCATGAATGTTATCACTGAAAAATTCCGTTCAGATAGCTTAGGAAGAGAGACATCTATTCCTGTAAATGATTATATTGATATAGTGATTTTTGGAGATAGGAAGTCGGATCATGAAACTGAACGGGTTCTGTTTAAAGAGAGAATCAGACTTCATGCAATGAAAACAAGTTTAAATTTTTGAGTAAAAGATTTACCTAAAAAAGCGGGCATTGATCCTTATCATTATTTAATTGACAGAATACCTGATGATAATATTAAAATTATAAGCAGCAACTAAAATAAATCACTCAACTTCGATTGGTGATGTATCAAATTTTAAAGTGAATCCCTTTTGTATGAATGACCTTGACGAAATAAAAAACTTCGGGCCCTATATGGTCAAAATAATGAATTTGATTGGAATACATTCAAGGGAAGACCTCATGGCAACCGATTACAAAACAATCAAAAAGGAATTGGTTAAAGCGGGTGTTAATCCTCATCTTAATATATTCTACTCTATTGAA
>CAZZJD010000041.1:0-9995 GCA_964654305.1 uncultured Chitinophagaceae bacterium | reverse complement strand
ACGGCGTATCTCGACATTCCCCTTGAGCTTAGGTTTATGCACAGACCGGAAAAACCCAATAAAAGTTTCAAGGTAGCAATTGGTGTAAAAGGAGGATTACTATTAACTGCTGTAGATAAAACCAGTTATGAAAGAGACGGTTTAGGGAACGGGTCTTATACAATGAAAATTAAAGATACGCGCCACTTTAACAGCTTAAGATTTGCGGGAACGGCCAGAATCGGATATGGTAATTTTGGCGCGTTTGTACAATATCAGTTGAATGACTTGATTAATGAAGGCAGAGGCCCCAACCAGATTCGTCCTCTCATAATTGGAATTACCTTATCGGGACTATAATGATTAAATCATTCTTGCTTAACAGCAAGACGAAAGCGCTTTCATAGATCACTGGTTTATCGAAAAACGAGAAACGACAATCGAACCGTCTTGTCATCGTACCTTTGTGCTTTCAATTTTATATTTTGATAGAAAGAAAAATAAAGAAAACCACCAGAGAGCGGGCAGTACTGGTTGGATTGGTACATAAGCAACAGAACGAACAACAACTATTAGAGTATTTGGATGAACTTGCTTTTTTAGCGGATACTGCGGGAGTTGATACTGTCAAAAGATTTACCCAAAAATTACCGCATCCTGACTCCAAGACCTTTGTGGGTAAAGGTAAAATTGAAGAAATCAAAAGTTTTATTCAGGGCAGAGATATCTCTTTAGTGATTTTTGATGACGAGTTAACCGGCGCACAAATTACCAATATAGAAAAAGCTTTGGGTGTTTACACGATTGATAGAAGTGATTTGATTCTCGATATTTTTGCCACCAGAGCTAAAACTGCACAGGCGCGTACACAGGTGGAGCTGGCGCAATATCAATACATTTTACCTCGCTTAAAGGGTATGTGGAAGCATCTGGAAAGACAAGGGGGAGGAGTGGGAACGAGGGGGCCAGGGGAAACGGAAATTGAGACGGACAGAAGAATTGTGAAAGATAAAATTGCTTTGCTAAGAAGAAGGCTGGCAGAGATAGACAAGCAATCATTAACCCAAAGAAAAGAGCGGGGAGAATTTATAAGAGTAGCATTGGTGGGATATACGAATGTGGGGAAGAGTACGATCATGAATGTGATTAGTAAAGCCGATGTGTTTGCTGAAAACAAATTGTTTGCTACACTTGATACAACTACACGTAAGGTGGTGCTGGATGTCACTCCGTTTTTATTGAGTGATACGGTTGGATTTATCAGAAAACTTCCTCATCATTTAGTAGAGAGTTTTAAGAGTACGCTGGATGAGGTACGGGAGAGTGATGTATTGCTACATGTGGTAGATATTTCTCATCCTCAGTATGAAGATCAGATGCGGGTGGTATTGAAAACCTTACAGGAAATGAAATGTTCCGACAAACCGGTTGTGACGATATTTAACAAGATGGATCTTTTCGAGAAAAATCATTTTGACGAATGGCTGGAAGCAGAAACAAAAACTGTCATACTCCAAGAGCTTCAAGACAGGTGGGAGCATGAAACACAGGGACAATGCGTGTTTGTATCTGCACTTGAAAAACAAAATATGGATGGGCTTCGAAATACCATTCTGGAAAAGGTGAAGGAGCTGTATGCGATAAGGTATCCGTATAAGACGGGGTTTTATTAACCACGGCTTTAAAGCCATGGTTAATAAAACCATGTTTATATCAGATAAAAAATCAGTCATGTCTGAAAAAAAATACAAATGGCATAAGGTGGCGGAGAGTAAGGAAGAATTATTTTCTTCAGGTCGTGTGTTGCAGGAAGTAATAGTTGGACAAAAAACCATTTGCATTGGTATTTATCAAGACAGATTATTTGGATGTGCGCATAAGTGTCCGCATGCCGGCGGCCGGATGGCCGCCGGATGGCTTGATGCCATGGGCAACATTGTTTGTCCTTTACATCGTTATCGCTTTAATACCAGTAACGGAAGAAATGTAAGCGGAGAAGGTTATTATTTAAAAACCTATCCAGTGGAGACGAGGGAGGAAGGTGTCTTTATTGGGTTAGAAGAAAATAAAGGTTGGTTATAATCAATGTTTCTATTAAGATTTTATTAAGAAGACTTTAAAAAAAATTTACGATTTAATAGAAATTGTTAAACAGATTTATGCTAACGATTATTAGCTTTAAATTATTTTCAAATAATTGTTTATCAATTACCATTTTATTCAGCTGAACATTTTAAATTTGAGACTCTAAATCAAACTTCTATATGAAAAATTTTGGTGCTGTAGCTTTTGGATTTATCCTCTTCATCTTTTCTTCGCAACTGAATGCTCAATTATTATCTGTAAATGTTCCTTTCCCCACAGATGCAAGCAGCATTGAAATCATTGCGGATGCCACCAAAGGAAACAGAGGATTATTGAATCACTCAGATACAAATGTATATGTACATACAGGAGTAATAACAAATTTGAGTACCAATAGCAGTGATTGGAAATATGTGAAATTTAATCAAAATTTTACGGTTACTAACCCTGCGCTTAAAGCTACTTCTCTCGGAAATAATAAATGGAAGTTTGTCATTACTAATATTCGTTCCTACTTCGAAGTTCCCCCAGGAGAAACGATTATTAAAGTGAATATTTTATTCAGAAGCGGAGACGGATCAAAAAAACTGGCTAATATCGATGGCAGTGATATGTATATTCAGGTATATCAACCTGGTGCTTTTGCTGCCAAGTTTACAACACCGGCGATGCAGCCGATGTTTAATCCGATTCCGGAGCCAATTGCTGCAAATGTTACCTCTGTTCCTTTTACGGCAGTATCAAACAGGTCGGCTAATCTAACAGTGCGTTTCAATGGAACTTCTGTTGCTACAGCTTCTTCCAACACTACTGTCAGTGGCACGGCAAGTGTGACTACTACCTGCGAACAAAATCTGACACTGGAAGCTGTAGAAACGAGTACAGCCAGGGATACGATTGCATGGTTTCGTCCTCAAGCTACTTATCCTACAGGGGCTCGTCCTACAGGGTTAAGAGAGGGAATCACATATCAAAACAATAATACTGAAGCAGTTTTCATTTTAAATGCTCCCGGTAAAAATAGAGTGAGTATCATTGGTGATTTCAACAACTGGCAGCAAACTTGTGCCGGTCAGATGACAAAAGATGGCAATTTCTTCTGGGCACGTATTACCGGTATTACACCTGGTCAGTACTATCGTTACCAGTATATTGTTGATGATACAATACGTATTGCAGATCCTTACACTGAGCTCGTTCTTGATCCATTTAATGATAAATTCATTCCTGCCACTACTTTCCCCAATATGCCGGCTTACCCTGAAGGAAGAACAACGGGCGGTATCGTAGGTGTCATTCGTTCGGGTGAAACCTTCAATTGGACGGACCAGAGTTATCAGCGTCCGAATAAATATAATTTGAATGTGTATGAATTGCTTATACGCGACTTCTCTGCTGCACAAACCTATCAGCAATTAAAGGATACCCTAAATTATCTCGAACGTCTGGGAATCAATTGTATAGAATTAATGCCGGTGGGTGAGTTTGACGGAAACAATAGCTGGGGATATAATCCTGCCTATCATTTTGCTTTGGACAAAGCTTATGGAACCAAGCAAGCTTTTAAGGAATTTATCAATGAAGCCCATCGTCGCGGAATAGCAGTAGTTATAGATGTAGTATTGAATCAAGCTACCGGTCAATCTCCTCTTGCAACAATGTGGTGGAATAAAGCTACCAATAAGCCCGCCAATGATAATCCCTATTTTTATGTAGATGCCCAACATCCGTTTAATGTGTACAATGATTTCAATCATAACGCTCCTGTAACCAAAAATTTTACTGAACGATTTATCGAATATTGGTTGACAGAATATAAGCTTGATGGTTTCCGTTGGGATTTGAGTAAAGGGTTTACCAATCTGAACTGTGCGGGTAATCAGGGTTGTTGGGATGCTTATAATCAGGATCGTATTAATATTTGGGAAAATTATAACAATAAAATGCAAGGTGTTTCTCCCGGTTCATATTGTATTCTTGAACATCTCGGAGACAATAGTGAAGAATATCAACTTGCTGCCAGGGGGATGCTCTTGTGGGGCAAAATGACTGAAAACTTTACGGAAAATACTTTGGGTTTTGGTAATCCAAAAGCAGATGTAAAGAATGCCTATTGGATGTATCGCGGGGCATGGACTAACAACGGAGAACCTGGCAGGGTGAATTTTATCAGGGATAAACCCGGTCTGATTTCATATGCAGAAAGTCATGATGAAGAAAGAGTAATGTTTAATACGCGCAATAATAACGTAAATAGTTTCAGTTTACCTACAGCACTGGCGCGTACCGAAGCGATGACAGCAATTCTTTTTTCTATCCCGGGCCCCAAGATGATTTGGCAGTTTGGAGAAGTGGGATATGATTTCTCCATTAACAATTGTGAGGATGGAACGATCAATACCAGTTGCCGTACCGCACCTAAACCGGTACGCTGGGATTACTGGACAACCCCTTCACCGAATTGGCGTCGTCGTCTCTACGATATAAATGCAGCTATGATGAAACTTAGATTACAACGCCCTAATGCATTTAACTCCAATACGATCGTAGATAATCAATCTGAACTCGGACAAAATCTTGTTAAGAAAGTTGTGATTAACCATGCTAGTTTAAAAATGGTGACGGTAGCTAATTTCAATACTGGTCCAGCAATAGCAACAGTTACCTTTCCAACCTCCGGTACCTACTACGATTATACAAGAGGCGGAACTTTCAACGCATTTGGAAGCCCTCAGACTATTAATCTCAATGCGGGTGAATACAGAGTGCTGATTGATCAGAATATTACAGGTGGATTGGTTACCGATGTACAAGAATCGTTTGCCGGAAATCAAAGATTCTCCTTTAATGTTTTCCCGAACCCATTACAAAACGGATCTTCTGTTCGCTATGAGCTAGCTAACAGTTCTAATGTAAGCATCAGACTGTTAAATATTCAGGGGCAACAGCTGTACTCACAAAATCTTGGTTTTCAACTTAAAGGAGCTCAGGTAACGAATATAGAAACGCTTGGTATCAATACGAATGAATTACCGGCGGGTACTTATTTTTTACAGCTGAATGCAGGGAAACAACAATTGACACAAAAGGTAGTTGTTCAATAACCGACAACCCTATCTTGAACACAAAATAATTTTAAAAGTGTATTAAAAAATTATTATAAATTTACGGGCCAATAAATCATTATTATACAACGATTTATCAATCTAAAACCTAAACTATTGATTATGATCTTGAATCGTTTGCTTGCCAAGTACACAATGCTATTGTGTGTGTTTATTTTGGCAGCATTTGTGGGATTTTCTCAAACCAGACAAATTACCGGTAAAGTAACAGACAGCAAAGATGGTGCTCCTGTTCCCAATGCTTCTGTAACAATCAAGGGCACTAAGACAGGAACCACTACAGATGCTTCCGGATCTTATCGATTAAGTGTAACAGGATCCTCTGCTGTTCTTGTTATTAGTTCGGTTGGCTTTAATCGTATTGAAGTGCCTGTAGGTGAGCAAGCACAGGTAGATATTACTTTGGTTGGATCTGCGGCCGCACTTACCGAAGTTGTAGTTGTGGGTTATGGTACACAAAGAAAAAAGGATCTTACCGGCGCTGTAGCTACTGTTGGATCGAAAGACTTTGTAAAGGGTGCTTTACAAACACCAGAGCAATTGATTGCAGGTAAGGTAGCTGGTGTGCAGATCACACCCAATAGTGGTGCTCCCGGTTCCGGTAGTGTTATCAGGATTCGTGGCGGGGCTTCTTTAAATGCATCCAACGATCCGTTGATTGTAATTGATGGGGTACCTGTAGATAATGGAGGAGTTGCCGGTTCATCAAACCCTTTAAACCTGATCAATCCTAATGATATTGAAACATTTACCATTTTAAAAGATCCCTCTGCTGCTGCAATTTATGGATCCAGGGCCTCAAATGGGGTTATTTTGATAACAACAAAAAAGGGTAAAAAAGGAAAACTCAGATGGAGCTTCGGTGCACAGGGATTCGTGCAAACTGCTTCCGGAAAAGTTGATATTTTGAGTGCCGATCAGTTTAGAAGTCTTATTAACGAAAAAGGGGCTGATAAAGATAAAGCCAGATTGGGAAATACTAGTACAGACTGGCAGGATCAAATTTTTACTACTGCATTAGGGCAGGATGTAAATTTAAGTGTTACGGGTGCAGCTTTTGATGGAAAGTGGCCTTTCCGTATTTCCGGTGCTTATTTGAATCAGGATGGAATTCTGAAGACAGGTAATTTTGAAAGAATGACGGGGTCTATCAATCTTAGCCCTTCATTTTTTAATAACAAGCTGAAAGTTGATTTCAACTTGAAACTAGCGGGAACTACAAATCAATTTGCTGATGAAGGAGCGATAGGGAATGCTGTTTCTTTTGATCCCACCAAGCCTGTAAGAACGTCCAGTGATCGCTATGGTGGATATTATGAGTGGCTGGATAATGATGGATTACCCAAACTATTATCTAACCGCAATCCTGTAGCATTGTTAGATGAAAATTTACGAGATAATAGAAGTAAAGTTTTCCGTTCTATTGCCAATATTCAATTAGATTATCAAATTCCTTTTATTAAAGGATTACGCGCGAATGTAAACTTTGGCTATGATTTCTCAAGAGGTCGTGGTGTAAGCCAATTGAGTGACAGTGCTGCTTCTAATTACAGAGAAAGAGGTTCTTACAACCCTTATTACTCTGAAAGTTCTAACTACCTGTATGATGTTTATCTCAACTATGCTTCAGATATTAAGTCTATTAACAGCCGTATTGATGTGATGGCAGGTCATGGAAGACAGGAATTTTCATTCTATTCATACAATCACCCCGGACGACGCTTTAATGGAGATACCATTCCAGGTTCTATTCCTCCTTTTATCAATAATGGCAATCCAGGGTACTTGCTGATTTCATACTATGGCCGTTTAAATTATACCTTAGCGAACAAGTATGTTCTTACATTAAATATCCGTACGGACGGAAGCAGTAAATATTATCAAGGAGGACGCTGGGGCATATTCCCGGGAGGAGCCGTTGCTTGGAGAGTTAGCGAGGAAAACTTTTTAAAGAGTTCCAAAGTGGTCTCTGATTTGAAATTAAGATTTGGATATGGTGTTACCGGACAACAAGATGGGATTGCTTTTTATTCATACCTTCCTAATTACTCAATCAGTAACAATCAGGCGCAATATCAGTTAGGGAATCAGTTTGTTAGCATGAATCGTCCTTCTGCTTATTTTGAAGAGTTGAGATGGGAAACAACAACAAACATAAATGCAGCTGTTGACTTTGGTCTGTACGATAATAGGATTACCGGTACAGTAGAAGTGTTTCAGCGCATCACTAAAGATCTCTTAAGCGTGGTACCTGTTGCTGCCGGCGCCAACTTTAGCAATCAGCTGTTAAAGAATGTAGGTAATATTGAAAGTCAGGGTTTTGAAATTACACTGAATACGACTCCTATCAAGAAAAAAGATCTTGAATGGAATATCGGAGCCAACTTTACTTACGTAACTCCTGAAATCACTAAACTTCTAGATAATCCCGATCCAAATTTTAAAGGAATCCCAGTGGGGGGAATCAGTGGAGGTACAGGAAATACCATTCAACGTCAGCTTGTCGGACAAAGGCCTAATTCCTTCTATGTTTATAAGCAGATTTATGACAAGAACGGAGCTCCTATTGAGGGACTTTATGAAGATTTAAATCGGGACGGTATCATCAATGAAAATGATTTATATTTTTATCGCAACCCAGCCGCTACCTATTTCTTAGGCATTACTACAAACTTAAATTATAAAAATTTCAGTTTAGGTGTTGTAATGCGCGGAAGCTTAGAAAACTACATGTACAATAACTTTGCTTCCAATACCGGTGTTTTGAGAAACTTCATTGATCCACTTGAGTTCCTTAGAAACGGGTCGTCTGATTACTTCAACACTCGTTTTGCAAATAACCAATATTTCTCTGATTATTATATTCAGAATGCTTCATTCCTTCGGGTTGATAACATTAGCCTCGGTTACGATGTGGGTGAAATTGCTAAAGGTGCCAGACTGCGCGTTTCAGCGAACGTACAGAACGCCTTTATATTCACCAATTACAAAGGCTTGGATCCTGAGATTTTTGGAGGAATTGATAACAACATTTATCCACGTCCCCGTGTTTATGTGTTAGGGGTAAATCTTGATTTCTAATATCTTAACTATTGATTATATGAAACAAATAATTGCATACTCAATCATTTTAGTGTCTGGCCTGATTTTATTAACAGGCTGTCATAAAGACCTAGATAAGCTGCCTCCTAATACAGAAACGGCAGAGAGTGTTTATACAAGTGAAGCTGGTTATTTAAGTGTACTTGCTAAAGTATATGGAAGTATGGCACTTACCGGTAATGTTGGTCCTGCAGGATCTGGAGATGTTGCTGGTATCGATGAAGGAACTTCAGATTTTCTTCGTCTGTTCTGGAAAGCTCAGGAGCTCTCAACCGATGAAGCAGTTGTAGCCTGGAATGACCCCGGTATTCAGGATTTTCATAATATGAACTGGTCTTCCGCCAATCCGATGTTAAAGGGTTTGTATTACAGATCTATTTATGTTATTACTCTTTGCAACGAATTTATCAGAGAAAGTGCTGACGCTAAATTATCTGGTAGAGGAATTTCCGGTGCGGCAGCCACGAATGTAAAAGCGATGGGTGCTGAGGCGCGTTTTGTAAGAGCTTTTCAATATTGGGTGCTGATGGATCTGTTTGGTAACCCTGCTTTCATTACAGAAAATGATAAGATAGGAGCTTTTCAGCCTGCACAAACCAATCGCATTAATCTTTTCAATTATATTAATAATGAGTTAACGGCTTTAGAGTCAATTCTTCCTGATCCCGGCACAGCTGTTTATGGCCGTGTAGATAAAGCTGCAGTTTGGGCTTTAAAGGCCCGTTTATGGTTAAATGCAGAAAGTTATATTCCTGCTTCTGCTTTTGGTTCTTTCCCTGCACCTGAGGGACCTCTTACAACGGCAAAAATCTATGATAACGCAGTCATTTATGCTGATAAGGTAATTAAAACAAACCGCTACGCTGTTAAAAACACAAACTATACATGGTTGTTCTTAGCAGACAATAACTCAAATGGAAGTCAGCGTGAATTTATCTGGACATTGAATTACGACGGAATAAGGACCAAGAATTTCGGAGGTACCACGTTCCTCGTTAATGCATCAGTGGGAGGCGATATGAATGCTTCCGTTTCCGGATTAGGAGGATGGGGTGGTTTGCGTACAACTAGAAATTTACCAATTTTATTTCCTGACTTTACCGGTCAGATAGATAAACGTGCACAGTTTGTAGAAGGAACTCAAAAACTTGAAATTAACAATATTGGAGATTTTAAGGATGGATTAGCCGTTGTGAAATTTAGAAACAGAACGAGTGCAGGAGCTTTTGGATCAGATCCCGGAAAAACATTTTCAGATATTGATTTTCCAATTTTCCGCTTGGCTGAAATGTATCTAATTTATGCTGAAGGCGTAGCTAGGGGTTCAAATAAAGGAACACTTGCGCAATCTGTTACGTTTATTAACGAATTAAGGGAAAGAGCCTATGGCAATAACCTCGGAAATATTTTTACGGTTGACATTAATCTCGATTTTATTATGGATGAAAGAGCGAGAGAATTGTATTGGGAAGGACATCGCCGTACAGATCTGATCCGATTTAATAAATTCTGGCAATCTACTTATCTGTGGCCATGGAAAGGAGGCGTAAAAAATGGAACGGGAGTTTCTGAATTCAGAAAACTCTATCCGATTCCTGATTCTGAAATTGCATCGAACCCTAATATCAAACAAAATTCAGGTTATTAATTATAAACAACAGCTCAACATGATATGCTTTTAATTGTTGACCTGAAATATAAAAT
>CAZZJD010000040.1:609-10017 GCA_964654305.1 uncultured Chitinophagaceae bacterium | reverse complement strand
AAAAAATTAAAATTTCTTTATATGCAATATGTATCTAAAATCTTAGTCTTTTGTTTATTGCTGGGTGCTGTCCTTTATGGGTGTAAAAAAGTAGAAGATGTAGCTATCCCCCCGTTGGAGGCACACTTTTTATTCAAATCTTCGGATATATTCAGAGTTCTTCAGGAAGGACAAAGATATAAGTTGCCGATAGGTATTACCACTCCTTCAACTTCTTCAAGAACGATAGACGTCACAATAACGTCACCTTCCGGCGCAACAGAAGGAAATCAGTACAAACTGATTAAAAGACAGGCTTTTATTCCTGCTGGTGGTGCAGTGGATTCCATTATCATTGAAGGAAATTTTTCAGCCTATAATGCCGGTAGAAAAGATACGCTTATCATTTCAATTGTTGAAAAAGATAATGTTAAGTCAATTATTTCTAACAAGACATTTAAATTATTCATTGCAGGCCCTTGTTTTGAAGGCAATGTCGATTTAAATGAACTACTTGGTACTTATACAAAGACAAATGAGCTTTTTGGGACTAGCCCTTACGGACCCTATGAAACAAGAATAACCAGTGTTAAGCAATTAACTCCTACCACAGGTGAGATTACTGTTGAAAATATTTATGATGCAGGTTGGGGCCCTATTAAGTTTATCCTCAACTGGACAAATGTAAATAATCGTACAGTTACTTTGGTAAAGCAAGATAACATCGCACCTGCAAATACGGTCTTTGGTGCTTCACAAACGGGTCGGAATATTACTGTAAGAGCACATCCAACCGGAGGATCCGGTACATTTTCTTATTGTAATAATACATTAGTTTTAATAATGCAAGTAGGTGTTACCGAATTGGGAGCTTACGCGAGTGCTGTATATACGGTAAATATGGCCAGATAATGATTTAATTGGCTTACGCTAGATAATATTAATCCCGAACGTTTACTGTTCGGGATTTTTTTATGATGATGCCTGTCATTGCGCCTATTGTATTTGCCGCCATATCCCAAATGTCAAAATCCCTTCCCGTCAAATTTTGAATACATTCTAAGGATACACCATAAAGCACAATGATGATAAAAAAAGAAATAGTTCCCCATACATGCATAGTCTTTTTTTTTATTACCATGTATTGATGCCAAAGCAAACTAAGTATGGAGAAGAGAAAGACATGAATGGCCTTATCGAAATGAGGGATAGGTAAAAATCCCTCCTCAGATTCTACTTTGAATGGAACTATAAGTAATAAAAAAACAAAAGCCGACCAAATAATAGCCGGCCATATTGTAGTATTCCACTTTTTTATTTTATGAAACCAACGCTTCATAAGCAGCCGCATCCATTAATTGTGTGACATCGCCGGGATTGGAGACTTTTACTTTCACCATCCAGCCTTTTCCATACGGATCCTGATTTACGCTTTCAGGCTGATCATTAAGCGTTGAATTTACCTCAAGAATCGTTCCTGCAATCGGAAGAAAAAGATCGCTGACAGTTTTAACTGCTTCAACCGTTCCAAAAACAGCCTCTGCCTCCAACGTTTGACCAACAGTATTTACTTCCACATATACAATATCACCTAGCTCACTTTGTGCGAAATCTGTAATGCCAATGGTAGCTGTACCATCCTCATGTAACTGTAGCCATTCGTGGTCTTTTGTGTATTTTAATTCTGCAGGAAAATTCATATTTGTGATTTAAAAATTAATGCTGCTAAATTCATTGTTTTCAAGCAATTCAAAAAATAAAAGTTTTCAGCTTTATAATTCGTGTTGCTCAAAATATAAAAGGATATGATCTTTTAAGAAGTTTTCCTGTTCCATCAACTCCATCACCGGCATTGTTTTCAATTGCTTAAAATGTGGCCATCCTTCCTCATCGAAACCCTCCAGTTCAAAATAACCACTTTGCGATAATAAACTACAAACGGCAATATGCATCAGGTCCTGTTTTTGTTCTTTGGTATATTTATTCCTAATATCTCCAAATTCCTGAATGCCAATGAGGAACAAGATTGTTTCCATATCCGGCTTCTTGCCGAATCTTTCCACTAGCTTATGCTCCAGATTCATCCATCTTACAAATAAATCGCTGTTGGCATCCATTGGGCAAAGATAAGAAGCGTATGAAGATGGTATAGAGGATAATATATATAAATCAAAATTTAAAATCATCACTTAAAACATATATTATGGATTACATTTTTGTAAAATTTTAATTACTAAAATAATATCCTGCCCCTTCACCCCCTCCAAAGGGGGACACATGCTAATATGACATACGAAAAACGAACAACAAATAACGAATAACGATTGTTTCGAATTGCGTTTCTTTGCATCATGCAGGCAAGGGTTTATAAATCTACAGGAAGCTGGTATTCGGTAAAGAATTCCGAGGGAAAAATGCTGCTTGCCAGGATAAAAGGGAAATTTAAGATTGAGGGCATCTCTTCCACGAATCCGATTGCGGTGGGGGATATCGTCAAACTTGAACCAGATAATGAAAGAGAAAATACGTATATCATTGCTGAAATAGAGCCAAGAAGAAATTATATCAACCGACAAAGTCCGCATCGTCGCCATCAACACCATATTATTGCTTCGAATCTGGATCAGAGTATTTTGTTTGCTACCATTAAATCGCCTCGTACTTCGCAGGGATTTATCGATCGGTTTTTAATTACGAGCGAAGCTTTTCATATTCCGGGTATCATCATATTTAATAAGGCTGATTTGTATATGGAAAAGGAAATGATGCAGTATGAAGAATGGGCATTGATGTACCGAAAAGCCGGATATCCTGTTTATCTCATATCGATGGAAACAGGAAAAGGAGTAGATGAAGTAAGCGCAATTTTAAAAGATAAAATCACGCTGATCAGCGGGCATTCCGGCGTTGGGAAATCTTCTTTTATCAATGCTATTTTTCCCGAACTGAATTTAAGAACAGAAGAGGTGAGTGGCTGGAGCGGTAAGGGAATGCATACCACCACTTTTGCAGAAATGTTTGATCTGCCATCCGGAGGAAGTATTATTGATACCCCTGGGGTGAAAGAATTCGGGTTAGTTGATATTTCTCGTCAGGAATTATCACACTATTTCCCAGAAATGAGAGCATTGATACAGCAATGCCAGTTCAATAATTGTCTGCATATTAATGAACCGGGATGTGCCATCAAAAAAGCAGTGAATGAAAAACAAATCCACATGCTTAGGTATATCAGTTATTGCACGATTTTGGAAACGATTGATGAAGGAAGTCAAAAGTCAAAAGGTAAAACCAATCGTTGATTGTTTATCGCAGAATGTTTTTCAAGAAACGAACAACGAAAATCGAGCATCGAAACTAATCTCTAAACCTCCTTGCTTTTGGAATTTTTTCATCACTGCCACCTAATAATTTTTCAGCGCCTACATTTTTCCCATTAGACGGGCAGCCTTCTTTGGGTTTTTTAAAGACATTACATGAGGTAATTAAAGCCAGAGAAATACATAGGAAAATAATTGAGAAATTTTTTTTCATATACATTGATTTATTATTGTTTGTCAGACCGCGGCTCTTTGAACCATCCGGCATAGTGAATATAATTGTTGGCGATGCGTTCAATTTCACCTTTGATTAATTCTTTGCTGATATCTTTTACTTTTTTGGCAGGTACTCCAGCGTAAATACTTCCTGCTTCCACTATAGTCCCTTCCAGCACAACAGCACCTGCTGCAATAATGGAATGACTGTTTACAATAGCATTATCCATTACAATAGCACCCATTCCAATCAGTACATCATCATGAATGGTACAACCATGTACAATAGCATTGTGTCCGATACTTACATTATTTCCAATGATGGCTTTTGTTTTCTGATAGGTGGCATGAATCACTGCTCCATCTTGCACATTGACTTTATTTCCCATACGAATGCTATTCACATCACCACGTACCACCGCATTGAACCAAAAGCTGCACTGGTCTCCCGCGATCACATCACCCACAATCGTCGCGTTAGGAGCTATGAAACAATCATTGCCAAATTCAGGGAGTTTTTCTTCTACCGGTAATATCAATGCCATAGTTACGCTTTATTGGAAGGTAAAGTTCCTGAATTTACTTCAAAAGAATCCACAGGATCCGTGTAATTTTATGATTCATTCTCATGAATCAAAGAAATATATTCTTACAACATGTCGCACAGACCTCACCGGCTCCACTGGCAATAGAAGTTGCGCGCGTAGAAGGTTGCATGATGTGGGATACCTCTGGGAAAAGATATATCGATCTGATTGGAGGTATTAGTGTGTGTAATGTGGGTCATCGTCATCCGCAAGTGCTGGCTGCCATGCAGGATCAGATGCAACGGTACTTGCACGTAATGGTATATGGTGAAATGATTCAATCCCCTCAGGTATTATATGCCAAAATGCTGACAGATCATTTGCCGGATTCTTTAAACAGTGTCTATTTTACCAATTCAGGTTCTGAAGCAACGGAAGGAGCCATGAAGCTGGCCAAAAGATTTACGGGCAGAACACAAATGCTTTCTTTTAACAATAGTTACCATGGCAGTACACAGGGCGCGCTAAGTGTGATGGGAGATGAATACTGGAGAAATGCATACAGGCCTTTATTGCCGGGGATTGATCATGCAGATTATAATTCTGATGCCGCCCTTGATTTCATCACAAAAGATACGGCCTGCGTAATTGCAGAGACGATTCAGGCAGAAAAGGGCGTTAACGCACCTTTAAAATCCTGGATGCAGGCATTAAGAAAAAAATGTACCCAGACAGGTGCGTTATTAATACTCGATGAAATTCAATGTGGTTTTGGCAGAAATGGTACGCTCTGGGCTTTTGAACAATTTGATATTTTACCAGATATACTTTTATTAGGCAAAGCCCTTGGTGGGGGGATGCCGTTGGGTGCATTTATTGCCAATCGGGATATCATGGTTGCGCTTTCTGATGATCCGGTACTCGGACATATCACCACATTTGGGGGGCATCCGGTTTGTTGTGCTGCCGGTAAGGCCGCTTTCGAAGTATTGCTCGAAGAAAAATTGTTGGCTGATGTTTTTGAAAAGGAACAATGTTTCCGAAGTAGTTTGCAACATTCATTGATTAAAGCAATCCGTTCACGCGGACTGATGATGGCGCTTGAATTCAGCAGTGATAATATTTGTAAAAAAGTGATTGAACTTTCCGTAGAAAAAGGCGTGTTTACAGATTGGTTTTTATTTGCGCCTCATTGTTTGCGTATTGCACCCCCACTTACCATTACAAAAGAAGAAATTGAGGAGGCCTGTATGATTTTAAGAGATGTGATGAGTCAGATTGATTCTTAGTTCAGACTCGCAGGATCAAAGGATTCAACTGTTTGCTCCCTTTCTTCATTCCATTCAATGATAAAATTATTTTTACCTTCTCCGGAAAGAATCCGCATATATTGTTGTTGAGATAATTCCAGTAACGACAAGAAAAGAAAGATGGCATGGATTCTGTTTTCGCAAACTGAGAAGAGATTTTCGAAGGCTACTGTTTTTTCTTTCTTTATCCAGTTGAACATATAATCTCTACTGCCTTCCATGGTATAGTTATACTGAACAACGGTATGTACCGGAGCATTTAAACGATCGTGTTGGCGCAGCATCACTTTTTCAAAAGCCTTCATCAGTTTGAAGAGCGTAATGGCTTGTATTTCGGTGCCTTCTCCCGCTTCTTCCCCGATCTCGGCCATCTCTTTCACGATATTTCCTCGCTTCACCATTAACAGCCGCTGGGCTTCCATTTCTGCCATTTCAAGGGATGCTTCCTTAAAGCGCTTATACTCCAGGATTTTATCTACCAGCTCCTGGCGTGGATCGATTTCATTGCCTTGTTCGTCCAGTTCTTTGCGTGGAATCAACATCTTTGCCTTGATCCGCATGAGCGTGGAGATAAATAAAATGAACTCGCTGCTCAATTCAATATTCAGCTGTTCGCTTTGATGGATATAATCCAGAAAGTCGTTAATGATTTTTGTAATCGGGATATTGTAAATATCTAGCTCATCTCTTTCAATAAAAAATAGCAGCAGGTCGAACGGACCTACAAACTGCGGAAGCTGTATCTGATAGTTGGTGTGTTGCAAATCAGTAAATTTTCAATTCTCCCGGTATCGGGATTGTAAAAATACGTAAATGTGCGGGATTAGAATTTCGCTGAGAATCCTACCCCTAGCAGGCTTTTCAACTGTGTGCCGAGCAGGCCGCCTGTTTTTACATTTTCCACATCATGATCATAGATAAGATCGAAGTTGTAGGTTACGCTGATATATTTGTTGACTTTCATATTCAATACATTGGTCCAGAAAACATCTACATTTTGCGGCTCACGTTTGTAATTGCTGAACAGATCAAAGCGTGAGATATAATTGATATTTTTTGCGATATCTCTTTTTACCTGAATGGAGGCAAAAGCACCAACCTCGTAGGAGGAGTTTGTGTTTTCTGGTATTTTATATAATTCACGAAGTGCTACCTGATTAACGATAATCCAGCGGCTGGTTGCTGTAGAAAAGAAGATATCGACACCGCTAAAGGGCTTATAGTTGATACCCGGAGAGATGAGTAGAAAAGCGGGAGAGAAGAAGTCTGAATTTTTATTTGCAGGGGTACTGCTGTAATCAAATCCCTCTGTAAACTGAGTTCTAATATTACCAAGCAGGGTAACGCTCCATTTGCTTTGATGAATCGAATATCTAAGTTTGGAAAGTATATCTATCCGGTCGTCGTTTTTGCGGGTACCGATGCTGGTGGCATTTACGATGCCATACTGCCCATTAAAAGTGTTATCCCAGGATATTTGATTTTTCTTATAGAAGGCAAAAGCCTGAACGATTGAGTTGATGGAGAAAGAAGATTCTTCAGCACCTGCTGCCCAGTTTTTACTTGCACCCTGACTTAGATTTAAAGTGAAGATCCCTCCTTTAGTCCAGCCTTCCTTTTGCTCTTCTTCCTTTTTTATGGTTACGCTGCTTTCTTTCTGAAGATTTTTGATTTCTGCATCCTGTGCAATCAAATTTTGTTGAATACAAAAACACACAAAGGATATAATGATTCTTTTCATTTGTTTTGGTTGGTTTGAAACGTCGAAATTAGGGAAAATGATTATTTATATCAACGGATATGATCATTTACCTTTGCTGCTCTATACTTTTCTAATGATTAAATGGCTGCTCTTTCTTGTGCTTTGTGTGATTTGGGGCAGTTCATTCATGCTTATGAAATTAGGGTTGAAGGGTTTGAGTCCGTACGAGGTGGCTGCCTTGCGTATGTTCAGCGCAGGTCTGGTTTTACTTCCTTTTTTTCCGAAAGCATGGAGAAATACAAACAGACAAACTCGTGCTATTGCCTTATTAACCGGACTCCTGGGGAGCTTTTTTGCTGCGATTCTTTTTTGCATAGCTGAGACATCTATTAATAGCTCAATCGCTGCCATATTGAATGCTACAACCCCACTTTTTGTGATGATAGTAGGGCTGCTTTTTTTTAATAGATCAATTACTTTTATTCAGGTATCCGGGGTATTAATTGGTTTTCTGGGTGTGCTATTATTGTTTCTCCCATCTTTAAAGGCCAATAATGTTTCCTTTACGAGCAAGGCATTATTAGTGTTGCTTGCAACTGTTATGTATGGTTTTAATGTGAATATCGCAAACAGATCCTTGCTGAACACCCCACCCTTATATATTGCTACACTTGCTTTTGGAATGCTAATACCATTGGATACGCTGATTCTTTTTCAACAGGGATTTTTTGATAAGGATATTTTGGATGAAAATATCCGGAATGCTGTTACGTCTTCCGTGGTTTTGGGGGTTTTAGGTACGGCCTTTGCCACTTGGTTGTTTTATATATTAATGCAAAAAGCAGGTCCATTATATTCCTCAATGGTTACCTACGGACTTCCATTTGTTGCCATTGCTTGGGGTGTGGTTATGGGAGAAAAGATCAGTGCTTCCATAGTGATTGCACTTACATTGATATTATTGGGAGTGTATCTTGCAAATAAGAAAAAAAGCCCTTAATCAGGGCTTTTTTTAATCAGATGCTCATGATCTCTTTTTCCTTAGACTCAAGGTGTTTGTCTATCTGCCGGATAAAGTTATCAGTCAGCGTCTGAACTTCGTTCTCGGTGTCTTTCGCCGCGTCTTCACTTAATCCTTCTTTTTGTAATTTTTTTATTTGTTCGATGCAGTCTCTTCTTATGTTTCTGATGGCAACTTTGGAATGCTCGCCTTCACCATTTACTTTTTTTACCAGTTCTTTCCGGCGTTCCTCTGTAAGGGGAGGCAAGAATAAACGAATCAGATTTCCATCATTTTGAGGTGTAAGCCCAATATTAGAATTAATGATCGCTCTTTCTATGGGTTGAAGCATATTTTTTTCCCATGGCTGAATGGTTAGAGTCCGGGCATCGGTTACACTTACATTGCCAACCTGTTGAATAGGGGTTGGTGATCCGTAGTAATCAACTACTATACCATCAATCATATTGGGATTCGCTCTGCCGGCACGAATTTTCACCAATTCTACTTCTAGGTGTTGAATACCTTTTTTCATTTGTTGTTCTGCCTGTGTAAGGAGCTGTTCCGTTTGGGCTGATAAATCAGTCATGATGCTAAATTTGGATTGCAAACCTAATTAAAATGCTGACATTAAGTAGGGGTTGTTCAAAAAAGCGGGAAAAAATTATTTGCGATGATTACCGGTCTTTCCAAATTCTTCTTCCTCATTGATTTTTATAACTTTTAGTTCACTGCCTTCTTCTTTTCTGTTGAAAGCTTTTTCAAGCAGATTGAGTCTGGCACTTTTATTTGAATAAATTAATAGCCCAATGCTGATAAAGCCAACTGCAATCAAAGAAAGTAAAAGAACAGTATTCCCTAATGATTTAAAGCTGAAGGCACAAATAGCAATTATGATATTGAATACAACAGCAATGAGTGTAACGGTGGGGTGAGTGCAACCCTTTTCCAGCAAGAGATGATGCACATGGTTTTTATCAGGGCTAAATGGAGATCTTCTATGAAATACACGGTAGGTAAATATTCTGAGTGTGTCAAACAATGGAACAAAAAGCACGGCGAAACCAATAGCAG
This sequence comes from uncultured Chitinophagaceae bacterium, assembly GCA_964654305.1. Taxonomy (GTDB): domain Bacteria; phylum Bacteroidota; class Bacteroidia; order Chitinophagales; family Chitinophagaceae; genus Lacibacter. The sequence continues at coordinate 889 of CAZZJD010000040.1, read as the reverse complement.
GTGCAGAGGATATGGAAACTAAAGCATCGGGACGACTAGCAATTTCAATAAACTTAATCACCAAAATAGAATTTACGATGCCAAGCAGCAGGGAGCCCGTATCTCCCATAAATATTTTTGCAGGAGCTACATTAAAAATCAAAAAAGCGAGCAAACTGGCCATCATGCTAAATGCAAGTACGGCATAAAATATTTCGTTGGCGAGTAAAAAATAACTTCCAAAAACAAAGGTGGAAAATAAACCTAGTGTGCCCGCAAGCCCATCTACCCCATCTATCAG
>CAZZJD010000040.1:0-599 GCA_964654305.1 uncultured Chitinophagaceae bacterium | reverse complement strand
TTAAAAGAATTGGTGATAACCAGAATCGTAAAGAAAGTGAATACCACTCCAATCATTGGAGGAAATTCCTGAATTCCCAGAAAACCATGCATACCTGTTATAATCAGATTGCCTTTAAACATGAGTAAGCTTGCAGCGACTACCTGACCTAAAAACTTTTTCATGGGTGTTAATACCACAATATCATCCTTAATGCCCAGAAAGAAAATGACTAGAAATGCTGCGACCATGTACTGTATTTCGGCTACTGCATAGGAGGGAACAATTAAAACACCCAGTATAAAACCGGCAAAAATGCCAATACCCCCTAAAGAAGAAATGGGATAAGTATGAATTTTTCTGTCATTCGGTATATCATAGAGTTTTTTTAACTCTGCAACTCTCATAATAGCAGGAATGGCGGCAAATGTGATAATAAATGATATGATTGCACCCAGAAAAACCTGATCCATGTAAATGGTATATGTACAAATATAAGTGCTTTATGTATGATATTAAACCTCATTCTTTTGCTAATAAGAGATGATGAAGATCATTTTTAATGATAATTGTGTAATAATTGAATGATTTGCCATTAGATTTGCGATTATTTTTATTAT
>CAZZJD010000039.1:0-10022 GCA_964654305.1 uncultured Chitinophagaceae bacterium | reverse complement strand
AACAAATATTATTATTTGATTTTATCAATCATATTTGTTTGATCGTATTCTATAAACAAGTGTAATTTTGATTTTTACAATGCCATCAATAACTACATCCTTAATAATTTCCACATATAATAGGCCTGATGCGTTGTGGCTGACTTTACAATCTATAATCAGACAATCAAGGCTTCCCGATGAAATTATTATCGCAGATGATGGGAGTAATTCAGAAACCCAAAACACAATTAATACGTTTAAAAAGCAATTTTCCCTAGACCTTATTCATATTTGGCATGAGGATACAGGATTTAGGCTCTCATCCATCCGAAACAAAGCAATTGCGGCCGCAAAGAGCCAATATATTATTCAAATTGACGGCGATTTGATATTACATAAAAATTTTATTGAAGATCATATCAGATTTGCAAAACCCAAAAATTTTGTATCTGGAACAAGGTGCATGATAAACGAACCCCTGACAAAATCACTAATCCAAAATCAACAAATCATCATACCTTCTCTCTTTGATAAGGCTCTGACAAAAAAATATAACGGCATTCGTTTTTCCCCATTGGCTTTCTTAATGTATTATACTTCTCTTAATCCCAATAATTATAAATATGTTTTGGGGTGTAATATGGCGTTTTGGAAAAAAGATCTGATAGAAGTAAATGGGTATAATGAAGCTTTTGAGGGTTGGGGTAAAGAAGATAATGATATATCAATACGACTCATCAATTTGGGGTTGAAGCTGAGGTTTATAAAGTTTAATGCCATCGTTTATCATTTGCATCATCGGGCATCTTCAACCCAGTCGCTATCCGAAAACGAGTACTTGATGCAAGATAGTATACATAAGAGAATTACATTTATTGAGCAAGGGATTTCAAACTATACGTCTTCCTGATTTTTCTCGGCTTCTATTTATTAAGCCAAAATCAATATTTTTCTGATAAAAAAATCCTTCTGCTCCTTTCAAATCTTTGTCTTTTCTTTGTAACCTGTTTCATTTATAAAGCATTTATCTTATGAGCTTGCAAGAGATCCAATCAACAGGAAATAAAGATACTCGCAGTGGTTTTGGTGATGGCATTGCTGAAGCCGCCCGATCCAACCCTAATATTGTTGCCCTTACCGCTGATCTGGCAGGATCGCTCAAACTCAATCAGTTTATGAAGGAATTCCCCGAGCGCTTTATTCAGTGCGGAATTGCCGAAGCTAATATGATGGGCATTGCAGCTGGACTAACCATCGGAGGAAAAATTCCGTATACTACAACCTTTGCAAATTTTAGTACAGGGAGGGTATATGATCAGATCCGCCAATCCATCGCTTATAGTGAGAAAAATGTAAAAATATGCGCCAGTCATGCCGGGCTCACTCTCGGAGAAGACGGTGCTACACATCAAATCCTGGAAGATATTGGCCTCATGAAAATGTTGCCGGGTATGACAGTTATTGTGCCGGCCGATTATAATCAAACCAAGGCCGCTACAATCGCGATTGCTGATTATAAAGGCCCTGTTTATCTGCGTTTTGGCAGACCTGTGTGGCCCATCTTTACTAAGACCGAAGATTTTGTGATCGGTAAAGCACAAATTTTCAGCGAAGGAAAGGATGTTACTTTGTTTGCTTGCGGACATATGGTATGGCAAGCCATAGAGGCGGGAAAGATACTCGAAGCTAAAGGGATCAGCGTAGGAGTGATAAATATACATACCATCAAACCCCTCGATACAGAAGCGGTAGTGAATGCACTAAAAAGAACACAATGCGCGGTCACCTGCGAAGAGCATAATGTACTCGGTGGTTTAGGTGACAGTATTGCACAGGTTGCTGCTAAACACATCCCTGTTCCTATAGAAATGATTGGCGTGAATGATTCTTTCGGAGAAAGCGGAAAACCAATGGAATTATTAAAGAAATATGGTCTGGATCCCGAAAGTATTGTAGTTGCTGCTGAAAAAGTATTGAGAAGAAAAAGCTGAAAACAGCAAGCCCTTTGAATCAATCATATTGTACTATTATCCATTAGCTGAACCCGCCAGTAATACCTGCCAGGCCTCTATAACTTTTCCATTATCCAACAAAACCCTTGCATAATGATGCAGTTCTTTATCCATTTCTTCGGGATTCACAGAATAATACTGTATAATTTCTCTAAGCCGCTCATCGTCAAATGCTGGATCAATTGTCGGGTATTCGTCTACGTTAGCAAGCTGTCCTAAATGATTTCCTGTAAGGATCTCACTTTTACGTACAGATAAAGGGAGGGCGTCCATACCAATACCAAGTTTCACATTTGGTTTTTCAACCTGAAATAAATTATCACTTCCTATCCTACAATACCAGTCTCCCCCCAGCCGGGCTACATGATGTATTTTTTGCTGATCGATCATATTGCCTGCTTCATTAAGAATAGAACGATCTATATGCATTCGAAGTACTTCGCAGATGACGAGATTGCCTGCCCCACCTTCTGTACCCAGCGATTTTATTTCAATAACTTTACATTCAAGTTTGATTTTGCTTTCTTTGACCATTGGTGGTTGAACAAGACTTGCTTTTTCAATGGTAAAACCTGCTTTTTCAAACTCATTGATTGTTTTAGGATACTCACAACTGCTGAGAGAGGTTTGTTGTACCATATTATGATCAACGATATTGATCACGACCTCCGGTACCTCCATCACATTTTCCAGTGTATGTTTTAGTGTATTGTTTCTTACTCTTCTTGCGGGAGAAAAAATTACGATCGGAGGATTCGAGGAAAACAGATTAAAAAAACTGAAGGGGCTTAGATTAATATGTCCTTCTTTATCAATGGTTGATGCCAGCGCAATAGGGCGAGGCGCAATAGCATGCTGTAGCCATTGCTGTTTTTGAGCGGGAGACAACTCCGATAAATCAATAAACATAGACATGGTTATTTGATATTTTTCTTTCTCTTTAAAATTGAAAAATCATCTCCTTCTTCAACAATCGTATTGCTAAGTATCCCAAGCCCATCTATCTCAAGCGCCACCACATCACCTGTTTTCAGCCATTGCTCCGGATAGTTTGGATCATTCAGTTTTCCCGTACCGTTCAATTCCAAAAAACATCCTGTACCTACAGTTCCACTACCTATCACATCACCTGGATAAAGATCCACTCCATAAGAAGCCCTTTCTATGATTTCTGCAAAAGTCCAGTCCATATCACCGACATTTCCTCTGCTCACTTCTAATCCATTCACCCGACAAATCATGGTAAGATTCCAGCTTTTACCAACATGATTTTCTTTGGCCGGAATTTCATAAGACGCTAGTTCGTCGAGTGTAACCAGCCAAGGGCCGATCGATGTTGCAAAATCTTTTCCTTTAGCAGGACCGAGATTTAAGAGCATTTCTTCCATTTGCAATCTGCGTGCACTCAAATCATTCATGATCATCAGCCCACCAATATATTGATCCGCCTCTTCTGCTCTGATATTTCTTCCGTGTTTACAGATTACGATAGCTACTTCAAGCTCAAAATCCAGTTTTTCAAAATGATCGGGCATACAACGAACATTTCCCGGCCCGACGATACCATTATGATTGGTAAAATAAAAAATCGGATACTGATCGAATTCGGGAATCATATCTACTTTTCTATTTCTGCGCGCAGCAGCTACGTGCTGACGAAAAGCATAACCATCTCTACACGAGGTAGGATGTGGAACAGGCGCCAGTAATTCTATCTGAGAAAGCGCCAGCGATCTACCTGGCAACAATTTTCCTGTTTTTATTGCTTCTATTCCAGATAGAGCTGCCGGCAGAAATTCATCCCAATAATTCAGAAACATCGACATATTATTGGGCAGATCGGGATGCAGCTGATCCATGCTATAAACACTTCCTTCAATAATTACGCCCAGATAATCTTGTTCTTCATGTAAATAAGAAATCAGTTTCATGTATTTGTTTTCTAATGATTATATAATCACTTTCTTTGTTATTGCTATTTTTCGTTGATCGTTGGTCGAAAGGCTCGAAAAACGAGAAGCGATAGACGAACAACGAACCAGTCCGCAAGTTTTGCTTAGCAATACTAATTGTTCAAAGTTATACATTCTTCGGAGAGGTAAACTCGTTTATTCATTTACTTTTGTTTTATGATTCAATCTTTATCTGATTTTCAATCTCCTTTTTTTATCGGTATAGCAGGTACTGGCATGAGTGCCCTGGCTCAATATCTTCAGGGTATTGATAAAAAAGTAAGCGGAAGCGATCGGCAATTTCAGAAAAACGCGGTTAATGACACACAGATAAAGCTGGAAGCAGACGGGATAAAATGTTATCCGCAGGATGGCTCCGGAATTACCGCACAAACAGATTTGATTGTTGTTTCTACTGCGATAGAAGATACTGTTCTTGAGGTAATAAAAGCCAAGGAGATGAACATTCCTATTCTTCGCCGTTCTGCTTTGCTGGCCATGATTGCCGAAAGCAAGAAAACGATTGCCGTTGGAGGAACATCTGGAAAGTCGACCACGGTTGCTATGATCTATGAAATCCTTTCTTATGCAGGATTAGATCCTGGCATCATTAGTGGTGCTGGCCTTACCCGATTGATTAAACAAGGCAAAATTGGTAATGCTGCTGTTGGGTCTGGTGATTGGCTGGTGATTGAAGCCGACGAAAGCGATGGCTCTATCGTACAATATAAACCGGAGATAGGAGTGTTGTTGAACATAGATAAGGATCATCAGGAAATCCATCAGCTACTAGATTTGTTTGAAACATTTAAAAGAAACACCAGCAGTTATTTTGTGGTGAACGCTTCCCATCCCTTGTCAAAAAATCTATCATCCAATGATAACTGGAATTTTTCAACAGATATAAAGGGTGCTTCTGCCTATCATGCCACAAATTATAAGCAGGAGGGATTTTCTTCTGCTTTTAAGATAAACGATGTAGCTTTTTCATTGCAATCTCCCGGAAAGCACAATATGGAGAATGCTTTAGCAGCAACTGCGGTAGCTAATTTGGTTGGGGTATCTATTGATAGATCTGCAGAAGCTTTGCTTAATTATGAGGGGATATACAGAAGACATCAGATTTTAGGGTCTAAAAAAGGGATTTGGGTTGTAGACGACTATGCTCACAATCCGGCTAAATGTGCGGCAGCAATTGCGGCATGTCAGCCGGTTTCTCAAAAAGTCGTTGCCTGGTTTCAACCTCATGGTTACGGCCCCACTAAGTTTTTAAAAAACGATTTTATTGATGAGTTTACGAAGGTGTTAAGACCGGAGGATGAAATATGGATGAGCGAGATTTACTATGCAGGCGGAACGGCTGTTAAAGAAATATCGGCTAAAGACCTGATAGATGTTCTTGCGGAGCGGGGGGTTCGTGCATATTTTGTGGAAGACAGAAGAGTGTTGTTAAATGAAATGCGCCCCCATCTTACACCTGGCACAGTATTGTTAATGATGGGCGCAAGAGATCCGGGCCTCGAGGCGTTTACGCAATCCGTTTGGGAGGAACTTTAATTTTTTTCATTTTTTTATCACTCATAAATTTGAATAAATTTTTCAAATCTAAAGTGTATGAAGTTTGAAAAAATATATAATAAAGGACAAGCACAAATTTTTCAGAACCCCTACCTTGAACTATTAACCAAAACTCATCCTCTTATTATTTGGGGAATCTATACGCCTGTAATGATTGGCTTTCCTTACTATGCTATAAATAAATTTGGCATAAAACCCTCTTTGGCTTTTTTGATCTTATTTGCTGGTATGTTTTTTTGGACCTTGTTTGAATATATCGCTCATCGCTTTATTTTTCATTGGATAGCGGAAAACGAAAAAACAAAAAGAATAATATATGTATTACATGGAAATCATCATGAATACCCGAGAGATCGTGAGCGATTATTCATGCCTCCTATTCCCAGCATCTTGATTTCTTCTCTGATATTTGGCCTAATGTTTTTATTGATGAATCAGTATGCTTTTGTTTTTTTTCCGGGATTTATTTTCGGATATTTATTATACGCATCTATGCATTATGCCATACACGCCTGGAATCCTCCTTTTAAATGGATGAAGCCTTTGTGGAGAAACCATCATCTGCACCACTACAAAGATGAAGAAAAAGGGTTTGGGGTTAGCACAACTTTTTGGGATCGAATCTTTGGCACTATGTTCGATTTAAAAAAAGAGAAAGAGAATAGGGAAAAGGTGAACGCGTTAATGTTTCGCAGAGAAGAATAATTATTCACCCCTACGACGGTTCCCGCCTCCTTGTCCTTGTCTGGGGGGTCTCGGTGTTTGTGTTGGCCTATTTCCTCTTTGGTCATTACTTCTTCCTTGTGGTCCTCCCTGGGGTCCTCTTTGTTGGGATTGTTGTACGTTTTTTCTTTGCTGAAACTCCCGGTCCCTTCTTTTTTTACTATTTCTTTCAAGAGTTCTTAAGCTGATTTGACCCACCAGTTCCACATGGGCCATTTCTTTTTCTTCAGCTTTTGCCGGCGTTAATTCTACGGCGCCCAATTCGTCTGGACGCTGGCCTTTTGCATTTAGTGCTTTGATTTCTTTTACGCGATCAATAGGAACAGGGTATTGTTTGTTGCTGTCGGGCAATACATACCACATTAGATTTTTAAAAATATCTTTTTTAACCAACGATGCCGTTCCTCTGCTTAATTCGAGTGAGTCGGCATGGTTAGGAAAGTGTTGCAGCGCATCCAGATAGGTGTCTAATTCATAATTCAGGCAGCATTTGAGCCGACCACATTGTCCGCTTAATTTGACTTGATTGATAGATAGATTTTGATAGCGCGCGGCAGTGGTATTGACACTTTTAAAATCAGTAAGCCAGGTACTGCAGCAGAGTTCTCTGCCACAACTTCCAATCCCTCCAATTTTTGCGGCTTCCTGACGGATGCCGATCTGTTTCATTTCTACCTTTACTTTAAACTCAGAAGCATACACCTTGATAAGTTCTCTGAAATCAACGCGATCTTCGGCTGTGTAATAAAAAGTAGCTTTTCTTCCATCCGCCTGATATTCAACTTCAATAAGCTTCATATCCAGCTTCATCTGTATTATAATGGCGCGCGCGCGTGTGAGGGAGGGTTTCTCCTTCTCTTTATTTTCTTGCCATTTTTGAATATCTGTATCGTTTGCTCTACGAAGAATTTTTTTTATTTCGGGATGATCTTCTTTAACCCCCTTCTTTTTGAGCTGTAGTCTTACGAGCTCTCCGCTAAGGTTTACAGTACCTACATCAAAACCGCTAATACCCTCCACAACAATCAGATCTCCTTTGAAGAAATGTTGAAGCCCGGGGTTTCTATAAAAATCTTTCCGGCTTCCGTTATTAAAAGTAACCTCTACTATTTTACATTCTGCATTAGGATCACTTATAGGGAGATTGGCCAGCCAGTCGTGTACATTCATACGATTACAACCGCCACTGCTGCAGCCTCCATTACTTTTACATCCGTTCGGTTTTCCCGTTCCACAACTGGTACAACTCATAATGCTTAAATTCTGTTACTAATTGATGATTTTAAATCATCTAATTCAAATAAGAAAGGATTAGTGGGAAATATGCTCAACCGCTATTAAAAATCAATGATCGGAATTAAGAATCAAGTTGTGAGCCTTTAACATATTTATATTCAAAGTATATGTTAGTATTTCGATTCTGAACGCTAATCTTTTCTTTCGTCGGTCCAAAACCTTTTCTGCTATTCTTTCGACCGATTCTCAAAAATAAGAAAATAAAGGTAAACCTTCTTTATTGTATTTCAGGTACCACCCTGTTTCGAATGATATGGTATAGCTTTATGCTCAGCGCTGCAAAAAGCATTTTGGCATTCGCATTTCGTTCGATATAGTATATCGCTTTATCTAATTCTGATGAAATTGCTTCAAGTTGAGACAGATCACAAAGCTTATTAATTCTAGCTGCAAAATCTTTTTCCTGCTCAGAAGCTGCCACAATTTCTTCGTTTAGCGCGGCCAATCGAATACTTAATTCTGTCAGATGAATAAAATAAAGTAGAAATTGCTTTTGGTTTTCCCTTCCGTTTTGCCCCATTTCTTCAGCCCATTTAATCTGACCTACATTATCTGCTTTCACCATTGTATTGAGCCATTCTCTTAATACTGCCTGCCAATCACTTTCTGCGTGTTGAGTTAGTTGCAACGCTTCGCGATAATTTCCATCCGCCAATCCGGCAATTTGAACGGCTTTTTCTTTTTCCAATTTCGCTCGTTCTATAAGTGCACTTGTAATATCATCCGTTTCTAATAAAGGAATACGAATGGTTTGACAGCGACTTATTATAGTTGGCAGTACACCTTCCTCCCCATCGGAAACCAGAATAAATACCGTACCAGGCGGGGGCTCTTCAATTAGTTTCAATAGCTTGTTTCCTTCATTGCCCAGATATTTTGGCATCCAAAGGATCAGAATTTTATGCTTGCTTTCAAAACTTTTTAATTGAAGCTTGCGTAAAATATCTTCACATTCTCTGGCAGTGATATTACCTTGTTTGTTTTCCGCGCCTATCGATTGCAGCCAGTCGTACACATTTCCATAAGGAGCCAGTTGTAAAAAATTTCTCCACTCTGTAATATAGTCTGTTGATATAGGTTTGTCTCCCGATTTTTTGGGAATTACAGGATAAGAAAAGTGAATATCGGGATGAATATATTTATCTGCTTTTTGTGTTCCTTCATAAGATGGTGGTGCTGGCTCTCCGAATAAATTAGCGGCAGTGTTTACTGCATTTTTTTCTTCTGCTTCAATAATATAGGCAGCGAAGGCTAAGGCTATCGGAAGGGCGCCACTCCCCTCTTTTCCGATCAGCAAAACAGCATGACTTAATCTGTTGTGATCTACCAGATCTTTTAACCTGTTGATGATTTGTTTTTGTCCAATGATATCCGCAAATCGCATCTTGCGAAGTTAATAAGCAGAGATCAAAGCTTTTCGGTTATTTCGCTGCTCATCGGCTTGGTAAAACTGGAAAAGAAAGCCACAGGGATTCCGTTCTCATCTATAAGAAACTTACTAAAATTCCAGCGGATGGTAGCATTCATCACTCCGTTTTCAGATTTATTGCAGAGCCATTTGAAAAGCGGATGTACATCTTTTCCCTTTACACTTACTTTGGCCGCCATTGGAAAAGAAACACCGTAGTTTTTGGAGCAGAAGGTTTTGATTTCATCATTGCTTCCGGGCTCCTGCCCTCCAAAATTGTTGGCCGGAAAACCAATAATAACGAGCTTGTCTTTATACTGTTGGTATAATTTTTCAAGATCTTTATACTGGGGTGTAAATCCGCATTCAGATGCAGTATTTACCACCAAAATTTTTTTACCCTTGAACTGACTGAAATCAATAATTCCCCCATCAATGCTTTCTACTTTAAACTGATAGATATTGTTTTGTAGATCCGTTGGTTTGTTGGCAAAAACGGTAAATAAGGAGAAAAAGAAGGTTAATACCATAATATGTTTTTATATAAAACAACAAAACAGCTGAATCGGTTTAAAAAACAAAGGATTAATCTTGATTTTCATAACAGCCAAGATCGGGAAGTCCTTTTCTCGGAAACCCGTTCAGGTCATTTAATAAAAAGGTAATAGTTCCGGCATTTACTGCGGGAGATGCTTTTTTCAGGCGGAAGTCAAAGTATTTGTTGGTTACATCAATACTGTCAAAGACCGGATTTTGATTTCTAATCACGTTTGTAAATATGGTGTTTGCCGGATCTGTTTTACCGCGAAACAAAACATGATTCAGATTTATATTTACTAACCCAACCCCTTCTTTTTCCAAAACGATCTCGTTTTCTACTAATCCTTCGCTACCCCATAAAATACAGTTTGTAAAATCTGCATTAAGTGCGGCCGAAAAAATCTGATTGTTTCTTTTGATAAAGTTGGTGAGACTGACAACGGGAGACTTATGTGAAATAAAATTATTGGATATTGAACTAACGGTACAATGAGTAAAACGGTAAGTGCCTCCGTATATGAGGGCAAGATT
>CAZZJD010000038.1:0-10063 GCA_964654305.1 uncultured Chitinophagaceae bacterium | reverse complement strand
CCGCTTAATAATAATGCGGTTGGGTTTGCAATATTTTTTCCTGCAATATCAGGCGCGGTTCCATGTACCGCTTCAAAGATGCAAATATGATCGCCAATATTTGCGCTGGGCGCAAATCCCAAGCCACCTACCAATCCTGCACACAGATCACTTACAATATCTCCTTGAAGGTTGGTGAGTACAACTACATCAAACAAATCAGGGCGACTTACCAGCTTCATACAGAGATCATCCACAATTACATCATCGGCTTTTAATTCGGGATATTCTTTGGCTACCTCGTAAAATACTTCCAGAAATAATCCATCCGTAATTTTCATGATATTGGCCTTGTGCCCGCAGGTAATTCTTCTCGCTCCTTTTTTCTTTGCCATTTCAAAGGCATAACGAATTACCTGCTCGCTTCCTGGACGTGTAATAAACCTTCTACTCAATGCCACATCATGTGTGAGCATATGCTCGATGCCACCGTAGGTGTCTTCAATATTTTCTCTTACTATGGTAAGGTCGATTGGGATGCCTGCTTTAGAAAAAACAGTATCTACTCCATGTAATGTTTGGAAGGTTCTTTTATTGGCGTAGGTATTCCATGTTTTTCTGGCCGTTACATTCACACTTTTCACCCCTTTTCCTTTGGGCGTTTCCATCGGCCCTTTGAATAATATACCTAATTTTTCGATGGTAGCCTGTGCTTTGGGGGTCATCCCATTGGAGTATCCTTTATCAAATACCCATTTACCCATATCTACATATTCATAGCAAAGGGGAACTTCAGCAGCATTAAAAATATGAAGAACAGCATCCATAATCTCTGGACCAATTCCATCTCCTTTAGCAACGGCAATTTTTGTCATAGTGTATGATTTGCCGCAAAGGTAACCATGCGAACAGTCGTTAATGAGATTGAAATGAAAAAGAAATATTAAAGTTTGTTATCAAAGACTCTTTTATGAGGCGCTGAAGGAGGGAGGATGTAAAATCCATTGTACTTCTCCTGGTTCAAATACCCGAAGGGTTTGTTCTCCAATCATCAGCAACCCTTCTTCTGTAACTCCTTTCAAAATGTCAGTAATAATCCCTGAATTTGTGTTAAGAGAGACGGTTTGATGTAATTTGTATAAATGTTTGGAATATAGATTAAGCGTTGCTGTATAGTTTCGTTGTAAGAGCTCTTTTAATAGGATATTCAGGCAATCTTCTGCCAGTCGTTTAATATCATAATTTTTCCCGGTCAGTTGTCTGAGAGAAACGGGATTAGGCAGCGTTTCATCAAAAAGCTTCTGATTCACATTAATACCGAATCCGATCACCGCATATTTCCAATCTTTGCCGCGTGTAACAGCTTCAATCAAGATTCCGCCTGCTTTCTGATCCCCTACATATATATCATTAGGCCATTTGATATGAACAGGTATACGAATGGTGGCTTCCACTACTTTCCGGATGGCAGAAGCGGTAATGGCAATCAAATGAAAATGATTTTTTAATCCATACACTCCAGGCTCAATAATAAACGAACAACTCAAGCTTTCTCCGGCTTCATCTTTCCAGGTTTTCCCTCTTTGCCCTTTACCAGCAGTCTGATGTGCTGAAAATACCACCATACCGTTTCTTGCCTTCTTGTCACGGATCAACTCCATGGCATATTTATTGGTACTATCTATCGTATCCAGTTCGATCCAATGAATTTTTGTTTCTATGGCAGTCACGGTTGAGGAACTTTAATTACTTTTGAGATATTATAAAGGTATTAAATTTCATACCTGTTGAAAAAATAAATCATATTATTCATTAAACATAAAGGCTTTTGAATCATTTATCCTTGTTGTCAAGACCCAATCCACCCAAAAAGGCGCCAGCCAAGATCAATCGAAACAGTAAAGTTTTTAAAACGATCATTAAGTCTATTCTGGATAAGAAAGGAGAACATGTTGTCAGCATGGATCTTCGAAAAATACCCGAAGCTGTTGCTGATTTTTTTATCATTTGTGAGGCAGGAAGTACTATCCAGGTTAAGGCTATCGCTGATCATATTGAACAGCAAATGAAGCAGTTGTGTGGCGAAATCCCCTATCGTACGGAAGGAAAATCTTCCGCACAATGGGTGCTGGTAGATTATGTCAACATCGTTGTTCATATCTTTTATCCCGAAACCCGCAAGTTTTACAGACTGGAAGAGATGTGGAACGATGCAGAGATGCTAGAGCATCATTAAAATATTTAAATAATTCAAAACCCTCAGCAGTTCAGGTTGTTATTAAGGTTACATTTGGCATTCTAAATACAAAACGATGAGTTCGAATCAAAGCAGTAATGCAGAAAAAGGAGGAGACAGAAAAGATCCCAGAAAAGTATTCAAGTTCAATATTTATTGGGTTTATATATTGATTGCCGCCGTATTGATCGGCTTGCAGATGTTCAAAGGTTTTACCCCCGATGCCCTTCCTACCAGCCAGCTAATGTTTGAAGACAGCATGCTGTTGAAGGGGTATGTTGAGAAATATACCATCATTAAAAATAAAGATCTGGTAAGGGTAACGCTAAAGCCAAGGGCGTTTGATGATTCGGTCATCTCCAGGCTGGTGGCAGATTCCAGAATGCGAGTAGACAGAACGAAAGGCCCCCATTTTCAGTTTACGGTCAACGATCATAAATCTTACGAAGAGCGGATTCAAAAAATGATTGAATCGCATCCCGAGCTTACCGGCAAACCTTTGGCCAGCTACGAAACCGAAGAAAGCTGGCTAACACCTATCATCAGTCTGCTCTTACCTGTTTTGGTATTGGTAGGTTTATGGGTGTTACTCATGCGGAAAATGAATCCGGGTGGTGGTCCGGGTGGCCCTGGCGGTGGCGGCATCTTCAATATTGGTAAATCCAGAGCCCAGCTTTTTGAAAAAGGAACGAAAGTTAATGTGACGTTTCAGGATGTGGCCGGACTAGATGAGGCGAAAGTTGAAGTGATGGAGATCGTAGATTTTCTTAAAAATCCTAAAAAATATACTGCACTAGGGGGTAAGATTCCTAAAGGGGCATTACTGGTAGGGCCTCCCGGTACGGGTAAGACCCTTCTGGCCAAAGCCATGGCAGGTGAAGCGCAAGTGCCTTTCTTCAGTATCAGCGGTTCCGATTTTGTGGAATTGTTTGTAGGGGTTGGTGCTAGCCGGGTTCGTGATCTTTTCAAACAAGCCAGAGAAAAAGCGCCTTGTATTATATTCATTGATGAAATCGATGCCATCGGTCGCGCCCGCGGTCGGAACGCCATCGTTAGTAATGATGAAAGAGAAAATACATTGAATCAGTTGCTCGTGGAGATGGATGGATTCGGTGGTGATACGGGTATCATTATTCTTGCCGCCACCAACCGTCCGGATGTATTAGATGCTGCCTTATTGCGTCCGGGTCGTTTCGACAGACAAATTTCAATCGACAGACCCGATGTAAAAGGACGTGAGCAAATCTTTAAAGTACATCTGAAACCAATTAAAATTTCTGAAACACTCGATCTGCACAAGCTGGCTGAACAAACACCGGGATTTGCCGGTGCGGATATCGCCAATGTATGTAATGAGGCGGCACTGATTGCAGCCCGTAAAGGGAAAGCGGCTGTTGATATGAGTGATTTCCAGGATGCCATTGATCGTGTAATCGGTGGGCTGGAAAAGAAAAATAAGCTGATCAGTCCGGAAGAAAAACAAATCATTGCTTATCATGAAGCGGGTCATGCGGTATGCGGATGGTTCCTGGAGCATGCTTATCCATTGTTGAAAGTAACAATTGTTCCGCGAGGAACGGCTGCACTGGGCTATGCACAATACACACCAAAAGAACAATATCTCTATAATACCGATCAGTTGATGGATCAGATTTGTATGACGTTGGGCGGAAGAGCGAGTGAGGATATTTTCTTTGACAAAATATCTACTGGTGCGCAGAATGATCTGCAGCAAATCACTAAGATCGCGTATTCAATGATAAGTGTTTATGGTATGAATGATAAAGTGGGCAAGGTGAGTTATTACGATCCGAATCAGGATAATACTTTCACTAAACCTTACAGTGATGAAACAGCCAAGCTGATTGATGAAGAGGTAAGAAAGCTGATCGATATTGCTTATGTGCGTACAAAAAATCTGCTTACAGAAAAAAGAGAAGAGGTGGAAAAGCTTGCGAAGAAGTTGCTTGAAAAAGAAGTATTGTTCCAGAGCGATGTGGAAGCATTGATCGGCAAGCGCCCGTATGAACATAAGAAGATTCTGGAAGAAGCCGTAGAACCCACTTCAACTTCATCAGATATTGCCTCTGAGAATATAGAAGGAACTACTACCACTTCGGAAGAAAATACAGGTAATCCCGTTGCATGAATATTTCTCCTTCTAAAGAGATTATTTTAAAAAAGATCAGGGCAGCCCTCTCACATCCTGTTTCCATTCCTTTTACAGGTACAGAAGGCAATGCCAGTGTTTTTACCCCGCCTTATGATGATCTCGCGGTACAGTTTGCGGAAGCTTTTACGAAACTGGAGGGGAAGTTTGTTTTTTGTGATAATGAATCATCGGCTGTGCAAAAGCTTATGGAAATTTCGGCTACCAATCAGTGGAACAAACTGTTTTGCAAAGAGTCTCATCTGAAAGATATCATTCATCAAAGTTTTCCCAAATTTCATTTTTACGAAGAACTTGTCAGTTGCGATGCGTCCATTACGGGTTGTGAAGTTTTGGTGAGTCGCACCGGTACGATTGTTCTTTCGGCAGCGCAAACAGAGGGACGTACGGCATCCGTATATGCGCCGGTGCACATTTGTATTGCTTCCACCAAACAACTGGTACATGATATTAAAGATGCTTTTCAATTTCTGAAAGAAAAATATGGTGCTCAGATTCCCTCTTCCATCAGCTTTGCCACCGGACCCAGTCGCACTGCCGATATCGAAAAAACACTGGTAGTAGGTGTGCATGGACCCGGCCAGGTTTACATGCTTTTGGTGGACGAATGATCAAATACAAGTTTTCCCTTTATCTTTAAGGCATGGACACACCCGTTACACATTTATTTGTTTATGCTTCCCTTCGACAAGGTTTTGAGAATCCTTTTTTTGAGTATATCAAAAATCATTTTGATCTGGTAGGCAGCGGGTATGTGCATGGCGTATTGTATGATCTGGGTGATTATCCGGTTGGGGTGCCCCATCCCGATTACCGCATCATAGGCGAATTATATGAGGCGAAAAGTCCGGAAGATTTTGACTGGTCTATCGCCCAGCTGGATGATTATGAGGGGATGAATCCTGAAGAAGGAGAACGTGCACCCTACAATCGAATGATCGACACGGTTTATTGTAACGGTAACGCCTATCATGCATGGATTTACTGGTATACAGGTGAGATTAACAGCAATATTATTGTAGAGAGTGGCGATGTGTTTGAATATATGCGTCGCAAACACGGTTAATACTTAAAAAGTTTTTATTAACGGCATGCATATCCCTGATTCCAAAAAAATTTATTTTATATCTGATTTTCATTTGGGTGTTCCAAATGCAGTGGAAAGTCGTTTGCGGGAAAAAAAGATCGTCTCCTTTTTGGATTCCGTTCAGCATGATGCAGCCATGATATTTATCGTGGGAGATCTTTTTGATTTCTGGTATGAATACCGAAAGGTAGTGCCTAAAGGATTTGTACGTATTTTGGGCAAGATGGCCGAGTTGACAGATGCCGGTATTCCCATCCACTTTTTTGTAGGAAATCATGATATGTGGATGAAAAATTATTTTCAGGATGAATTGAATATCCCTGTTTTTTATGAGCCACAATCCTACATCTTCAACGACAAAAAATTTTTAATTGGGCATGGAGATGGATTAGGGCCCGGTGATCACGGCTATAAAATGCTAAAAAAAGTTTTTCGTAATCCGGCTTGTCAGTGGTTATTTGGCGTGCTGCCTCCGGCAATAGGAATGGGGATTGCTCAATATTTCAGTCATACCAGCCGGGCAGCGACCGGCATTACAGAAGATACATTTCTGGGAGAAGATAAAGAATGGCTATTGCAATATTGCCAATCAGTGCTCCAGGAATCTTTTTATGATTATTTTATTTTCGGGCATCGACACTTGCCGATCGACCATCCATTATCCTGTCCCAAAACAAATAAACCTTCGCGTTATATCAATCTGGGTGACTGGATCCGTTATTTTAGTTATGCAGAATTTGATGGCCATTCCTGTATTTTGAAATATCATGCCTCCTAATATTTTCCGATATCGTTTATTGTGTATCATTTTTGTGATGATATTTTTTCATTGTGCATCTGCACAGGATAGTGTCATCTTTCGCCTGGCAGAAGAAAGAAAAGGCAATTGGATCGATTTCCAGGTAGATAATCTAGGCAACTATTATCTGCTTTCCAAAGAAAACCGATTAAAAAAGATCAATAGTCGCGGAGATTCCGTGGGTGCCTTCAATGAGGTTCGCCGATATGGTAAACTCTATTCCATGGATGTTACCAATCCACTGAAAACTTTGCTTTATTACCGGAATTATTCTACGATTCTAGTACTGGATCGGTTTATGAATATTGTCAACACGATTGACTTACGTAAGCAGCAAATATTTCAGGTGAGAGCCATTGCGCAGAGTTATGACAATAATATCTGGGTTTTTGATGAACAGAATAACAAGCTTAAAAAAATTGCAGAAGATGGAACGCTTCTGACGGAAACCATAGATCTTAGAACCATTTTTGATGAGGTTCCCTCTCCTGAAAAGATCATTGATCAGGAAGGATATGTGTATTTGTATGATCCTCAAAAAGGGGTCTATGTATTTGATATATACGGCTCTTTCAAATCAAAAATCAGCTACATCAATCTGTCGGATGTAACGGTTATTGGCAAAACATTTGCCGGAGTAGAACAAGGCCGATTGCTGCTCTATACTTTTGGTACTTTGCAGGAGCGAAGTGTTGTACTGCCTCAACCTCAGGGTAAACCGATTAAGAAACTTGTGCTGACTAAAGGGCATCTATACATACTTAGAGAGGATGGGGTAGACCACTACTTATATTAGCTAAACAATAACATTGCAATTATATAAAATTCTTATTTTTACGAGCAAGGAAGGCATATTCGTTGGATGCCAAAAACGCTAATCTTAAAAAATACAATTCTAATCATATTGTACATGAAAAAATCACTTCTAATAGCTTTGTTTTGTGTTGTTTCAACACTTGCCGGTCAAACACAAGGCATAAAAATCCAGCTACAAGAAGCGGATGGATTAATAACAGAAAATATCCGCGCTTTATTTAAAAAAGCCCTTTTGTGGAAGTATTCTTTAAATATTAGCAGTACAGTTCCATCGGGCCAGCTAATTATTCAATACCCCAATCGCCTTCTTACATTTCCTGTTGAAGTAAACAATAAGCTTCTGGCTGAAGATTTCAGGATATCTGTTGATGGAGTTCCCTCGGTGTCGTCATTGCCTCTGCGTCATTATAATACGGCTGCCTCCAATCGTTTATTACGCTGTCGTATATCTGTTGCTGATCATTTTATCTTAGGTAGTTTTTGGGTAGATGGACAAGAGTATATCATTGAGCAGGCCTCAAATTATGACCCTTCTTATGCATCTGATAAAATTATTGTATACAATACAAAAGATATTAATTCGCCGAATTACATCTGTAAGGTAAATGATGAATTGACTTCTCACAGAAGTGCCGAATCAGTACCCGAAGTAGCCGAAGCCACTTCAGGAATTTGCAGAACGATTGACTATGCAATTGCTGTAGATCATAAGGTTTTTCAAAAACGTACTAGTATTACTCAAACAGCCAATTATATTCTTAGCATTATGAACCTTGTAGAAGGAAATTATTTAGGGGTTTTTAATGATGATCTGACTTTTAAAATTTCAGAACTGCTTATTTTCACGAGCCCCCAAAATAATCCATGGGCAAGCACAACCAATATCAGTTCGAACCTCAGTAGTTTAAGACTTGGTTTATCCATGTTCACAAGGCCTTTTGATCTGGCTTCATATTGGATGACAGAAACCGATTCCAATGCCGTTGGGTTGGCATATGTTGGAACTACCTGTAGTCTACAGGGGTTTAATACCAATGTAATCAGCGATTATCCCGGAAGCAACCCAAGCCTGTTAAGATGTGTTGTTGCGCACGAAATCGGACATAATTTCGGATGTAGTCATACTGGATCCGGTTTTATTATGGCACCTACGGTCAGTACATCCAATACTTGGGCGCCGGAATCGATCACGGTATTTAATAATAGGCTGGCTAATAATTCCCAATCTGGGTGCATGACTGCATGCCAATATACTGCCTGTGAAAAACTGGCTGTTTCCAACATACGTATAACGGATAACGGAAGCCAGTTTACATTGAATTGGGATTTTAATCCAAATAGGGTTCGGGTAGAATACAGAAAGTTCAACTCGGGAGCGTATACTTTACTGGGAAATTATAATAGCGGGATTACATCGACTTTGCTTTCTCACTTAACACCTTGCGGATCTTCAGAATCGTTTCAGATTAAGTTGACAGCCATTTGTCCAAATAATCTTGAGGGTGTCTCAACAATTATTGCAATGCAATCAACAGGTACTACTGCAGTTGCCAATGTGAATATTGCAGCAAGTGAAACAAGTATTTGTACAGGGAAAAATGTTTCATTTACGGCCACCTCAAGTTTACGGTCTCCTGCCTATCAATGGCGTTTGAATGGGGTGAATGTCGGCTCAAATGCTGCGCAGTTTAATTCTTCCACCCTGCGAAACGGAGATCAGGTTTCATGCAGGGTAACAGGACTCTCGTGTAACAACTCTACAGCGGGTACAAGCAATATTATTTCAATGGCCGTTTTTTCACCTCCTGCCCCAGTCATCATTCGAGAAAATAATCAGCTAATTGTAAAGGAAAAGGTTAATGGCAACACCTATCAATGGAGCCTCAATAATATTTTATTGCCTGGAGAAAACAATATTAATCTGGCGATCTCAAATTTTGGTAGTTATATAGTAACAGAGAAGTCCGGTCCTTGCAGTTCAACAAGTAACGTGTTTACAGTATTCCCCTTTTCAGATGATAGAATTGCCATTTACCCTAATCCGGTAAACAATGTTATTTTTGCTCAAACACCTACGGCAGATGAATTTATTACTGCTGCCCGGATATATGATGTTACCGGTAAGCTAATTGTGTCTAAACAAGGGACTAGCCAAAATATTATTCGCTTCGAAGTGCAAAGTCTTATGCAATCCATATATGTAATAGAAGTTATTACAAACAAAAGAAACTTTAAGATGAAATTTATGAAGGGATAGTTTTTGATGATTTCCGGCTTCTCTTTAAAAACATGATATTAATCAGTCTTTTTCTTGTTTAGGCTCAGACGTCTTATAGATGGAAAGCGTGAATTTCATTGTATGGAACATTTTTCAATGTCTTTGCCAGTAAACGCTTTTAGTTCTTTTGGAAATAATACCTATACGGAAGATAATGCTCGTTGGCAATCAACACTGAGCTTTCAGCAAAATCAGTTGACTTATATGAGGGATACCATATCAGACAAGCGTATGCAAGGCATGATTACAGAACACGCTTCGTCACATTTATATCATCAGCTCAATCTACAGTTGGCTGTAGTTGTGGCATTACTGGTCAAGCTCAAAGAACAGGAAGGGTTAATCATTTATTCTGCACAAACTCACCAGCAGGATATTTACAATATGGAACTCAGAATTAAGCAAGAAAGTCTGCGCGATGAAATTCTGTATTTTGAACAGGAATACTTACAGCTCAAACAAGACTTTCGTCAATTTCTGAATCATCCTTACTGAGCGGTTTTTTAAAAAAAAAGAATAACACCAATATTCCTATCATCTTTTTTTGCAATTCAATAAGCGAGTATGCTTTTCGAGTATTAGAATATTGACCAATCTTCTGGTCTATAGCAGGACTTGATAAAATTTTTCCAGCGGGATCATAACCAATATCATATTTTATCAGTTCACAATACATCAGAAAGGAGGGGATTAAAAAA
>CAZZJD010000037.1:0-10207 GCA_964654305.1 uncultured Chitinophagaceae bacterium | reverse complement strand
AGAACTGCGCCAGTTTGGGCAAGCCCGCTTCGGCTCTGGATTTGTAGTTGACAATTGCCACATCGCTTAATTCAGGATTTCCGGCGATATACTTGTTCAGCTCGATCTTCAGATCACCATCATAAGAGTTATCTTCTGTACGGAAGACGCTATTGCTGCTGGAGCTCACTTTAGCAGCTTCACTAAACACTAAGGTGTTATTTGAAGTTCCACTATTTGAATACACGAAGAATGCCTGGCCGCTTTGAATAATAGTAGCAGCAGATAATGTTATAGGTGTAAACACACCTGTACCTGCACCACCCGGATTCCAGATATATCCATTGTTGTTCAAACTTGTACCTCTTGTCAACAAGTTAGTACTGATAGCAGAAGCATACGGATTACCGATCATATTCCAGTTGCCTATGAGATCGAAGTTTACATTACCCGTACGCAGCGTACCGGTGGCACTTAAGGTAGATACAGCAGAACCGGAAAGTATGAACGTATTCGACCTGCTATAAGGCCCTGTGTAGAACATCATATAGGCATTGTTCTGACCACTTGTAAACAATGAGCCTGCTGCTTTGGTACTGGTTACCTGACTCCATGTGTTAGATGAAGATAAGCTGAGCATTGAGGCGCTCGCACCAGCATCGAATAAACCTGTACTATTTATTTCTGTATTTGGTGCAGTTCCAGCTGGTCTCCAAATTATCGCACCGGTATTTCCTGCAATAGTACCGGCATTCTGCCAATTCGCATAGATGCTACCATCGTTACCGCCTACAGCAGTAATAGTCAACGGAGCCGTTAACGCGCGCCATTTTCTTCTTCCCTGCATATAACGCTCTACCGTAACCGCGGTAGCATTGCTCAGCGTACCACTAATCGTACCAATAGAGGCTGTACCCGTTGCATCGGATTTCAAAGTCACAGATTTGCCTCCAAAATCAGCTGTGCCACCGGAGGAAACAGCGAATACGATACCGGGATTAACAGTCAGCGTTCCGCTGCCGGATATAGTAAATGTTTTACCACTGGCAACGGTAAAGTTGGCATCAAGAGTAGCTGCGTGGGTAATTGTGATATTATTCTGATTGGTTGGAACCTCCGTTGCAGAAACCCACGTTACACCGTTGTTGTATTGCCAATTACTAGCAGAAGAGAAATTAGCTGATGCAGCACTGGTTCGGAAATCAGCTGTTGTTTGTGTTGTTGCCGCATTCACAGTAACCGTCGCTACTGAACTTGCTTCAATACCACAGGTTCCGGTGAGCACAACATAATAGTAATATGTTCCTGCCGTTGCAACCGATGGCGTATAGGTTGCTCCTGTTTCTCCGGAAATGGCCGATCCACCTGTATTGCTATTCGATGAATTACTGTACCATTGACGCGTTATACCCGTTCCGGTAGCAGTAACACTCAAGCCCGTGGCTGTACCACCTGCGGTTACACTATAACCCGAAGGTTGACCAGTAATAGAAGGCGCTGTATTAATTGTTACAGAAGTAGAACCTGCTGCACTTGTACATCCATTGACAGTGGCTGTTACACTATAGGTGCCGGACATAGCAGTAGTGGCTTCATTGTCAACCGATGGGTTTTGTAATGAAGAACTGAAACTGTTAGGACCAGTCCAGGAATAAGTAGCACCTGTAACATTGCTGGCTGTTAAGCTCAATGCATTGCCCGCGCAAACGGGTCCGTTATTACCTGCTGATGGTGTAGCAGGTACGGCCTTAACTTCTACCGTTGCATCAACAGGACTGCTCACGCAGGATGAGGCACTTACTCTGCTTCTGACATAAACCGTAACTGAAGAGCCGGAAGCAACACTGTTGATATTGATTGTAGCCGGACTGCTCACAATGGTGCTGGAAGTAAATCCAGCATTGGTTGCCCACTCAATCTGATCCGCTCCTGAACCGGCTGTCACATTGCTGAACGTGAAGTTTTGTGCACTGTTGGAACAGGTTGACTGATTGGAAGGAGCAGACGGAGATGCAGGCGCACCGGGCACTGAATTAACAGAAATATTATTTGATGCAGAGGATGATGTACATCCGTTGGCATCGGTTACTGTAAAATTATAAGTAGTTGCCGGAGATAAACCCGTAAAGGTATAAGTTGCACCACTGCTGCTCTGAGCATCTGCACTGCCCGATCCGGAAACCACGATGGAATTGACTGTCCAGGTTCCGGAAGAAGGTAGTCCGCTCAATGGTACAGTGCCCGCACCACTAACACACGTAGGTTGCGTAACAGTACCTGCAGAGGGAGCTGTGGGACGCGCATTTACCGTGAAGTTAAATGCTGAACTGGTAGCTGCTATACCATTTTCATCGCGTACGGTAACAGTATATCCTGTTGTACCGGTAGAGGTAGTTGGCGCAGAAGCTGTAACACCAGAACCAAGACTATTAGACCAGGTGTAAACAAAGCTGCCTACTCCACCGCTTGGATTGGCCGTGAGTGTAACCGTACCGGTATTCTGACAAGCCGAGCTGCTTCCGGAAATAGATACAGTAGGATCCGATCCGGTAATGCCTGTGAATACTGTTGCTGTTCCGGCGGTAACCGTAGCACTGGTTGTTGTTAAGGTATTGCTTGAAAGGGCGCTATATTTCACCCAAGGATTTGTGCTGACATTAAAGGTTCCACTGAGTCTGGCTGCACTGGTGCTTGCTGCGGCTCCTTCCACATCATTATTCGTATAAGTTGCAGACACACTGGCCGCACCTCCTGTAATACCCGATTGGTTCAATGTCCAGTAACGGGAAAGGAAATTATTGCTGCTGTTATTAGAAGGATGTTTCAGATCTGTTACTGATACCCCTACATAGGCTGAAGAATAGCTTGTACCGGTATACGTAACTGTGATGGGTGAATAATCCGCTCCATCTGCAGAACCGCTACCATCTCCGATCGGGAAGGCATAGTTGCCATTTGCAGAAACCGTTTTACGCACTTCCCCACCTCCATCAGCAATGATCATTTTTGAACTGCTGAACGGAGAACCGGCAACCGCTGTTGCGCTGGCACCAAAAGTAAGGTTGTTAGAGCCGATATTTAATAATCCATTTGTAAGTGTGAGGGTCGTGTTAATAGTAGCAGATGTACTTAAGCTAACGCCATTGCTGTTGTTGACTGTCAACAAATCAAAAGTTATGCTGCCGTCATTGGTTGAAATAGATTGGGCAGAAGTACCGATAAAGCTGACCAATCGTCCGTTGGCAGCAAATGTACCACCTGAGTTCTCAACCCAATTACCCAGAATTCTTAAATCTCCACTGGCTGTATTAGACAAGGCCACACTGCTGGATGAAGCAGCTGGAGTTCCATAGGTGAGATTTCCTCTCAACTGATAGAATGTTGCTCCGGAGAAATAGATTGAGCTACCTGCAGAAACCGTTACATTATTAGGAACACCTGCACCTGTCGTTTGTCCGGCATACCACTCAACACTAACTCCGTAATTCGTGCCGGTACTATAACGAAGTGTGGAAGATGATCCGTAGGTAGGCGCACCTGCAGTTTTAATGAAACCACCCTGCAGATCCAATATGCCATTGATGTTGGTAAGACCATTACCAAAATCTACATCATTTGCATTTACTCCAACTGTTACATCCGTATCGAATGTAATGGATCCGCTGCTGGTTGAAGTAAAGGTTTTTGTACCGGTAATACTAAATGTTCCGTTAGAAATGGTACGTGCAGAGGTAGATGCATTTACATTACCACCAGATCCCAGAACTGTAAGCGTACGTCCATTTAAATTCACCGCACCTCTGAGGATTTCAAATCCATTCCCTGTAGTATAGTTTACAAAAACATTGGTAGCCGGTGAACTGCTCAGTTGTAGACTTCCCGCAGATTTATCAATGATCAGGTAAGTGAATGTCTCGCTAAATCCACCACCTGTTACACTGATGGTTTGTGTACTTCCATTTTGGAAAACTACTGCTTTGTTATTTGTTGTGAATGTAAGTGTATTGCTGGTTTTTGTCCAGTTACCACCCACGAAAAGATCACCATTCAAGGTCAGATTACCACTGTAGGTGAAATTACCCGCTAGTGCTCTTCCTGTTGCAGACGTTGTGAGTGCGAAATTAGAAGTTACATTATTAGGGATACCTGCTCCGGCAGTGATGGTGTTTCCGAAATTATTATTGCCTCCGGTCCATTCGTTGTAAACGGTATAACCACCGCTGGCATTATATACAAGTGACGAGGAAGAGCCATAAGTAGGTATAATATCTGTGAATCCGCTACTGTTTATCTGTAAAGTACCATTGATGGTAAGACCTCCGCTTCCGGAAACACCTGCACCTATTTGAAGTGTTGTACTAACAGGAACAGTGAATGTTGCACCACTGCTGATAGATACAGCACCTGTCTGTGTAAGATTCTGATCTAAGTTTACATTATGCGCAATGGTCAATACTGAAGAAGCTGTTGGCACTGATCCGCCCAGCCAGGTTCCGGCTGCACTATAGTTGCCAGCAGCTGTGGTGCGATATCCAATATTTGTGATACTGCTGCTGCTTGTTGCAGTACTAGCGGCATTGACTACCGTTACGGTTCCTGAAGCTCCCGTTGGCAATGCGAATGTTATTTGAGTAGCACTTGATAATGTATAAGAGCTTGAAACATCTGCACCACTTGACAGGGTTACTGTCATTCCGCTGGTGAAGTTGGTACCCGTAACTGTAATCGTACTTCCATTATAAGCATTTGTAGCTGTTCCATTATTGGGTGACGCAGAAACTGCTGTAATAGTTGGAGGTAAAGTAGCTGTACCCAGTACAAAGTAGGTTGGACTACCAAAATTACCGGATGATGCTGTTGTTGCCGTAATGGTATTGCTGGCAATTAATGTACTGTTGGCAGCACCACCACCTAATGAAGCGTAAGCACCTGCCTGCGTTGTGCTGGATCCAACTGCATTTACAGAACCAATGGTTGCACGGGCAAGAGAAATCGTACCGCTTCCGAATGTACCTGTGTTAGAAACCGTCCAGTATTCGCCACTGCTTACAGAAGCCAATGGGGATGTTACGGATGGACTGCCGCTGACTGCTGATGCAAAAGCTTCAACAGTAACTACAGGAGAAGTTCCCGCCGGATTGGTAATGCCATAAGGCAGATAAGTAGAACCTTTACCTACCGGGAAAGTCCATGTACTTGATCCAGGCGTAATAGTTCTGCGTAAAGAACCATTGATATATGAGTTACCGCTTCCGCCAGAAATTGCATTGGATGCACCGTTGGTTACAATAACAAGATTTGAATTATTGTCAATGCGTCCGGTAGTAAGCGTCAGTGTATTTGTTACCGTTAAGTTACTTCCCAGTGTTATAGTGTTGGATGATGATGCTTTTGTGATCGTAAGAGCATAAAAACTCTCACCACTCGCTCCGCTCAATGTTGCATTATCCGAACCACTGAATACTACTGTTTGTGTATTCGGTGTAAATGTACCACCTGTTCTGCTCCAGTTACCCTGTACAGTGAGTTGCGCTTCGAGTGCAAATGTGCCTCCGATAATCGTCAGGTTCTCTGCCGTGGTGCGCGCTGCTTTGAGCGTAACTATACCGGAAGCAATTTCAATACTGGGTGGCAAACTTCCTGTGGAAGGCCACGTTGCATCACCTGAAAACACATCATAAGTACCACCAGTATTAAATCTTACTGTAGCCACAGATCCAAAGAAAGAAGCCGGATAGTTGCTGGCAACAAATCCACCACTGCCAATTTCAAGTGTACCACTAACAGATGCACCAGCTCCAAATGTAATACCCATATTAGGCGTACCACCGGTCTTATTGATTGTCACATTTTGGAAGCCAATGGTTCCGCTGGTAGTATGTGTTGCATCACTTCCACTGGGTGCACCAGTAAATACAACAGTAGATGCCCCTGTTCCATTTGCCCAGGTTCCACCGCTGTTGGTAAGGGTTGTAGCTGATGTAGATCTTGATATAGTTAATGTTCTTGCTGATGCATCACTTGAGTTGAACGTAGCACCGCTATTGATGGTTAAACCGGCAATGGTAGTACTTGTATTTAAAGTTATAGGAGCACCGGAAGCGATGGTCACCAGATCTGTTGCTGCAGAAGGAGCAGCACCACCGAGCCAGCTTGCTGTGCTTGTCCAGTTACCACCCGAACCAGTTGAGATAAATCCAATGTTGGCAAGACTTGAAGCACTGGCATCACTGTTACCGTTTGTAACGTCAATGGCAGTAACCGTACCACTTGCTCCGGCAGGTAATACAAAAGTAAAGCTTGTAGATGTTACACTTGATACCGCAACACTTGTTGCACCACTAGATAAATTAACTCCGGATACGTTTGAAAGATTGGTACCTGTTACCGTGATGGTACTACCATTATATGCATTGGTAGCCGTACCGTTATTAGGAGATGCTGAGATTCCTGAAATTACTGGCTTAGCAAGTGTACCCAAAACAAAAAATTGCTGCGCAGCACCGTTTGCAGTACTGGACGAGGTGATAGATGACCCACTTGCTGTACCGCCGATTGCTGCATAGGCACCATTTGCCGTTGCAGCAGCAAGACGACCGATCGCATTGCTTGGAGCAACATCAGAAGGACGTGTAACAGAATAAGAACTATTTGTAAAGTTTCCTGAAGAAGCAACCGACCAATACTCAGTAGAACTGATAGCAGACAATCCTGTACCTGCGCTACCGCCGGAACCCGTATTGAATGCTTCGGCAGTAATAGTAATTGCTCCTGTTGAAGTGGTTGGATTGACCAATGAGATTGGATAATATCCTGTATTAGAACCTGTGCTTTTACCTACAGGGAATACATAAGTACTCCCAGAAGCCAGAGAAGATGGAAGAGATCTGGTAAGTGGGCCACTGATATAAGAAGTAGCACTACCACCGCTGATGGCACCGGTTGTAGTTCCATTTATGTTCAAAATCTTTGAAGACTCTGTTACAACGATTCCGGTTGTAAGCGTTAAAGTACTTGTTACTGTTGTTGAGTTATTAAGTGTTACAGTATTGGAAGAGCTTGATTTACTAATGGTAAGACTATGGAAGGACGCGCCACTTGCATCAGTGATCGTTGAGTTTCCTCCATTTAGCACAACCGTATTAGAGCCAGGAGTAAACGTCCCACCTGCTCTATTCCAGTTGCCCCCTACACTTAATTGATTACCTAATGTAAATGTACCATTTGTGATAGTCAAGTTTCCTGCAGCAGTTCGAGCTGATGCAGCAGGTGTGGTTACAGTGATTGAAGATCCGTTGATCTCAACATTTTGCGGTACACCAGGTGTTGTTATGGCTGTACCCGTTCTCCATTCATCAAAAACATTGTAGGATGTAGAGTAGCGCAAAGTAGAGTTACTTCCATAAAAAGGAGGTCTACCACCATCAATATTTGATGCTGTACCACTGTTCAGCTGCAAGGTACCCAACACGGTGAGCATACTTGAAGTAGAACCATCTCCACCACAATTCAGCGCTGCGTTGGCATCCATACGGAGGGTTACATCTGTTCCCAGTGTAAGACCACCTGATGATGTAGTACCAAAGGCAGACAAAGTAACTGCACGAGAAGCGGAACCAGTTAATACGATCGTTCCGTTACTTATATTAAAAGAATTGGATCCGGCTCCGGCAATGGATTGACCCGAGCCACTGCTTAAGGTTAGGGTATTACCACCTAGGTTAAGACTGCCTGAGGAGAGAGTAAGAGTACCGGAAATTTGTTTACTGGTGCTTAAAGTAACACCTAAACTGTTACTAATCGTTAACGAGCCTATTATTGATGCTGTAGGCCATGAAGCATATCCTGATGCAGCTGAACCTTCGGTGCCATTGATGGTAGTTTGACCTGATGAACCAGAGTAGGTTTCATTTAAAGTTGTTGGACCTGAAGAACTTTTATAATAAAACCTACGGCCAACACCCTCGGATGCAGTAGAGATAGTTCCTCCACCTCTCCATGTAAAACTTTGAGTACTATTGCTCGCGCCATTAAAATAAACACCGGTACTTCCTGTTGTGCCAGTTTGAGTTCTTACTAAGGTTCCTGTATCTGAAACGGTCAAATTTCCACCTATGTAAAGTCTTCCTGCATTAAGACTACTCGACCTTTTGTTTAAGTCAACAGTACCACCGCTGATCACCACATTTGATGTAACGAAAACATCGTGGGTAAAAGTGTTTGCTCCCCAATTTGATACTTCGAATACTCCCACACCCCAAACATTTAGACTACCTCCAATTGTTAAAGAGAGATTAGAAGCGGCAAAATTAGCAATAAATCTTCCGCCGGAGATATTATAGGTGCCTGAAACAGATACAGTTGAAGTAGTAGCTAAATATTCTGACCCTGTAGAAACAATATTAACTGTCGGACTAGTTGTAAAGAAATTCCCGGATATAGTTAAAGCTTGAGTTTGAGAGGGACAATCCCAGGTTGCAATTCCAAAAGATTGATTCATTCCTGCTATTGGCAAGGCATCTATAGATCCACTAATTTTACAAATTGATGTAGGTGCCCAGGTTGCCGTAGGTATAGTACCGCCATTAACACCATGCTCATATGTACCACCCGCTAGAACCCTCAAAGTACCCCAATTATTTCCACCTGTTGTTGTCCGAGTTATCGTTGCTGCGTTAGAAATATCAGTGGCAGGAGATGTAACAGTTAATGAGCCTGAAACGGTAAACTTACACGAGTCTGTTCCATTGCCAACCACAATTTTCGACCCCGTTCCACTTACTGTCCAATCATTAGTTGATATTGAAGCCGTAGTGCTGTTACGTATATTATAAGTTACTCCATTTTGTGCAAAATCTACAGGAGCAGTTCCACTACCGTCAGTAGCCGTACCCCAGTTACTAACATTTTGAAGATTTGCTGATCCTGCAGCTTTAGAGTAAAAATTAGAAGCTACAGTGTATTCATAATTTGACCCGCCATTATTATTCAAATTAATAGTGTAAAAGTCTGCATCAGCAGCAGAAGGAGACGCACCGGAAGTAAAGACATAGAATTTAACAGTTGCTCCTGCTGTATTTGTTAATGCGGGGATGGTAGCCGTGTAAGAAGTACCGCTACCGGAAAAAGTAGCAATCGTTGATGAAGTAAAGTTATTTGTTGTATAACGCAGATACACATTTTGACCTGTAGAAAGCGATCCACTTAGTGTTGCTGTAACAGTAACTGCTTGACCAGGAGCAACGCCATTTGCAACAGTAGGACTTTGAGAAACGCTACTGACGGATTGTATTGAACCTTGAACCCTAAAAATTATTATACTTTGGCCTGTAGAACTTGCCGATTTAAATACCCAGTTATCTGTTGTGTTTGAAACAGAAAGATAGAAAGCCTTTGAAGATCCACAAGTTATTGTACTCGAAGTATATTTAGTTGCAGGAGACAGTAAAACATCAGAAGCCCCTGAAGGACCATATTCTCCGCATGGTGTCCCCGTTCCAAAAAATCTAAAGAATCGGTTAGCAGGTGAACCACCGTTTCCACCGCTTGAGTTTGTAGTAGTATAAATTAACGATGAACCTGCACTTGATGAAAAAGCAGCACCGGTTCCCCATCCCGAGCCCCATCCATCTCCTGAATTAAAGGAGTTCTGACCCACCACGCTTTCATTCACGAGCACAAACAGCGAGAGCATCAGAGCGATGCGGGAGAGTAATTTCTTAAAAGCATTTGCAGATTTGCAAGCAATCACATTCATTTCAGAGCGTGTAGAAATGTTCATACATCAATTGTTTACTGGTTCAAAAGTTGTATGGAAGGGCAAGCACGGGGCAGGCTCTGTCCATATGGTTGGAAATCGATTTAAAAAACTCGTTTGGCTTTTCTTCGGAATTGGAATTAATTCGTTTTACAAGGGTCGGAGCAGTAAAGATGTATTTTCGTTTATCGTTGTTCGTTTATCGTTGTTCGGAAAACACGAAAAACGAGAAACGATGAACGAGAAAAAAATGAGCAACTTGGAATAATTATCGTAAAGTGCTCATATTCAAATGCTAATTTATGCAGTTTTAAAAAAAAACAAAAATTTTTATGAATTTAAAATGAATTTTTCTTTAAATAATTGTTTTGTTTAAGCATTTCCGTAAGAAATGTCAAAAAAGTACTAAGTCATTCTTATTAGAGACAGGGTGTCTGTGCCGCGGAGCGGCAGGTGTCTCCACCTTCGGTG
>CAZZJD010000036.1:0-10369 GCA_964654305.1 uncultured Chitinophagaceae bacterium | reverse complement strand
TTTTAAACTTTAGAAAGAATCTACTTATATTTAATTCTTGATTGAATATTTCTAACCAAACACAGGCTTGTGGGAGCAAAATTAAATCTAGACAAACTCGACTATCAGATCATCTCCGCCATGATGGAAGATGCCCAAATCTCTTATGCCGACCTCGGTAAAAAATTATTTGTCTCCGGAGGAACCATCCATGTCCGTATCAAAAAATTACAAGAACTAGGTATAGTAAAAGGCACACGTCTTCATGTTGATTTGGGTGCACTGGGATATGATCTTACGGCTTTCGTTGGAATTTATCTTGAAAAAAGCTCATTATATGATTCGGTTGCTACTGAACTGAAAAAAATTCCGGAGATCGTTCGTCTTAACTATACAACCGGTAACTACAGCATGTTTATTGAAGTAGTATGTAAAGACATGAGCCAGTTGCGCTATGTATTACATGATGCCTTACAAAAAATACAAGGTATTGAAAGAACCGAAACACTTATTTCTTTGGAAGAGAGCTTTAATAGAAATGTTGTCGTAGCACCGGATAACGGAGAATAAGTTTTTTATGAGAATAATTATATTGATTTTTTTTTCATTTGTGTTATTGGCGTCATGTCAGCAAAAGAATAAAACTGCTGCAACATTCCATAATCCGGATCTATACTGTTCAACAGTAAAAATGCTGAATAATGTGGTGCTGGAAAATAATTTTCCTCCTATGATTGCCGCCCGCAATTATGTGTACGCATGTATTGCCGGATATGAATGTATGGCTGCAGGAGATAGTTCTTATCAATCATTAGCACAACAAATCAAACATCTGCCACCATTGCCAAGCCCTGCTTCCAAAGAGAAAATTGATTTTTCACTTGCTGCCATGCTGGCCTTTACCAAAGTAGGTAATGCGGTTTCCTTTCCGGAAGGTAGTCTGATGGAATATCATGCAACCCTTCTAACAATGGCTGACTCAATTGGATTATCCCCTGAAAAAATTCAAGCGACAGTAGTTTTTTCTGATACGATTGCTGCCTCCATTTTAAAATGGAGTAAAGGAGATGCTTACGGTAAAACCCGCGGAGAAAGCAAATATGAATATAAAGACATAGAGGGAAGATGGATTCCAACGCCTCCTATGTATTCAACCGGAGTGGAGCCACATTGGAAAAAAATTCGTCCGATGATACTGGATAGTGCATCGCAATTTGAAATACCCCGCCCCCCGGTTTATGATATAAAAAATAAAAACAGCACTTACTATCTTTCCTTACTCGAAGTAAAAAATATTGGTGATAGCCTAACGGCAGAACAAAAAGCAATTGCTGAATTTTGGGATGACAACCCGTTTAAAATGAATGTAAGCGGACATGTGATGTATGCTACCAAAAAGTTTTCTCCGCCCGGCCACTGGCTGAATATCGTAGGGATTGCTGCTAAACAGGCGAAAGCAGATTTTAATGCTACGGTTGCGGCCTATGCCATTACTTCTATCGCTTTCTTTGATGCTTTCATTCGTGCCTGGGAAGAAAAATATAAAAGCAATTATGTTAGACCCGAAACGATCATCAATAAATATTTAGATCCTTACTGGAGGCCTTATATTCAAACACCTCCTTTCCCTTCTTATGTAAGCGGACATGCTACCAACTCTGCTGCAGCGGCAGAAGCGATGACCTATTGTTTTGGAGATTCCCTTTCATATAATGATACTTCACTCGTAGCGTTTGGCATCCCAGCCAGAAAAATTCAATCTTTCAGAAAAGCTGCTGAAGAAGCAGCCCTGTCTAGACTCTATGGCGGTATTCATTATCGCTTCGACAATGAAGAAGGATTGAAAGTAGGAAAGCAGATTGGACAATTGGTGGTGTCGAGATTGAAATTGAAAAAGTTGTAGGTTGTGGTTTGTTTGTTGGCAGTGTATATTATTTTCGTTACATAGCCAGGGGTTTAAACCCCTGGCTATGTAATTAATTACACAACCTCTTTGCTTAATAAATGTTATAGTACTTAAGAACCAGTTAATTTTGCAGTTCTAAAAACAATTCTGAAACCCTTCATGGATATTTCCTCTTTATACGACAAAGCCCTGAATTTTGAATTCCTTTCGCTTGAGGAGGGGATGTATTTGTTTCAGCAGGCGCCTTTAACAGAATTGATGTGGGTGGCTGATGAGTTGCGTAAAATACAGGTGCCTCACGGAAAAGTTACCTGGCAAATCGATCGGAATGTAAATACTACCAATGTATGTGTGGCCAATTGTAAGTTCTGTAATTTCTTTCGCATACCCGGCCATTCTGAAGCATACATCACAGATATTGATACTTACAAAAAGAAAATTGAAGAGACGATCCGTTGGGGAGGAGATCAATTGTTGTTACAAGGTGGGCATCATCCGGAGCTCGGGCTTGATTTTTATACTACACTTTTTAAACAACTGAAATCTTTATATCCTAATATAAAACTGCATGCTTTAGGTCCGCCGGAAGTAGCGCATATCACCAAACTCGAGAAGAGTACCCACCACGAAGTGCTCTCTGCTCTGAAGGAAGCCGGCATGGATTCTTTACCAGGTGCCGGTGCAGAGATTTTGGTTGACCGAGTGAGAAGATTGATCAGTAAAGGAAAGTGCGGTGCTCAGGAATGGCTCGACATCATGCATGAGGCGCATAAACTGGATATTACTACTTCGGCAACGATGATGTTCGGTCATGTAGAAACCCTTGAAGAGCGCTTTGAGCATCTGATCAAAATCAGAGAAGTGCAAAGTCGTAAACCGGAACATGCAAAAGGTTTTCTAGCATTTATTCCCTGGACTTTTCAGGATGTCGATACGCTGCTTACTAAAATCAGAGGCGTGCATAATCTTACTACGGCAGATGAATATTTGCGGATGATTGCGATCAGCCGGATCATGTTACCGAATGTAAAAAATATACAGGCCAGCTGGCTCACCGTGGGCAAACAAACGGCACAACTTGCATTGCATGGTGGTGCCAATGATTTCGGAAGTATTATGTTGGAAGAGAATGTAGTGAGTGCTGCCGGTGCCCCCCATCGCTTTACCTATAAGAGTATTCAAGAGGCTATTCGGGAAGCAGGCTTTGAACCACAGCTCCGCACGCAGCAATACGATTGGAGAGAAGTTCCGCACAGGATTGAAGAACAGGTGGTGGATTATTAATCCTAAGATCAGTTTTCACGTCTTGCAAATCCGTTACATTTGACATAAATCTTCCTTATGTCATTTCAAAAAACATTTCGCAGGCTCTTTCAATATTTTTTGCAAGGCATGCTTGTGCTTGCGCCAATAGCCATCACATTGTATGCAGCGTATTGGCTGGTGACAAGTATAGACGATCTGATTCCTATTCTTACTGTGACCAATGAAGAAGGAAAAGTGATTGTCAGAAATTTCGGATTAGGTTTTTTGATGGTAGTGATTACGATTACCGCTATAGGATATCTGAGTAATTTTTTCATTCAGACGCGCATGTTCAACTTCTTTGACCGCATGTTGGAGCGTGCGCCCGGTATTAAATTCATTTATACTACAGTTAAAGATTTCTTTGAAGCTTTTGCCGGAGAAAAGAAAAAATTCAACAAGCCTGTTTTGGCCAATATTGATGATAATGATGTTTGGCGTGTTGGTTTTTTAACGCAAGAAGACATGCATGATTTTGGTCTGGATGAATATGTAGCGGTATATATCCCGATGAGTTATTCCATTGCCGGCAATGTCTATCTGATTCCTGCTTCACGTATTAAAAGAATTGACACCCAAATCACTTCCGGAGAAGCAATGAAGTTTGCGATCAGCGGTGGGGTGACGAAAGTAGAGGAGGCGGGATGAAGTCAAAAGTTAAAACTTAAAACCATTGCTGTCCGGAGAAAAACTGAAATGTGAAGACTTCTATATAAAAAAATCAGCTCTTTTGATGTTTAATTATTTCATGTAAAGGTCGCAAGGAGGCAAAAACCGCCAAGAGCGTCATGTTGAGCCTTAGCGAAACATCTCATTAATCGAAGCTTTCCACATAAGGAGATCCTTCGCTTATGCTTCCCGTTTACGCTTGGCTAAGGGATAGGCAGGATGACGCTACGTTTATTTATTTGTAGCAATGACGAAGAAATGCCTCGCATTCAATGTGGCCAAAAAACAATAAAAAATATCACATTAAAGTAACAATAAAAATTTACGCAGGAAGTAACACTCAGGCACAGGTCGGGAGACCTGCGCCAGTAATAAATAATATTCCCCGCACAGCAATGACTTAAAACATAAAAGTTATAATAGAAAAATCTAACTCAATACAACTTCCTAATAATTTAGAACCTACTTTACAAACTTTAAGAACTTTATAACCTTGATAAACTCTTTTTCATAAAGTAGTTTATCTTTACCTTTTCAAACCTATTCAAAAAAACACCTGTATGAAAAAGCTAGCTTTTCTGCTACTAGCAGTATCACTATCACATCATTCATTTTGCTGGGGATTTTATGCGCATGGAAAGATCAACTATCTCTCTGTTTTTCTACTACCGCCGGAGATGATTGGATTTTATAAAAAACATATTAATTATATCACCGAACATTCCACGGATCCGGATAAAAGAAGATATGCCATTCCCGATGAGGGGCCGCGTCATTTCATTGATATCAATCATTACGGTAATTATCCTTATGCTGCTTTGCCGAGGATTTATGATAGTGCTGTTTGTTTATATTCCAAGGATTCCCTTCATGCATACGGTATTGTACCCTGGTGGATTCAGGTGATGAAGGGCAGGCTGGTCAAGGCTTTTAAAGAAAAAAATGCGCAAAGTATTCTGAAAGCATCGGCTGAAATCGGACATTATATCGGAGATGCGCATGTACCCTTGCATGCTTGTAAAAATCATAACGGACAATACACGAACCAACACGGCATACATGGTTTTTGGGAAAGCAGATTACCTGAATTATTGGCTGAATCGGAATTTGATTTCTGGATCGGTAAGGCAGATTATATATCCAATCCATTGATGTTTATATGGGATCGTGTTCTGGAAAGCGCATCTGCAGCAGATACTGTATTACAGTTTGAAAAAAAATTATCGGAATATTTTCCTTCTGATAAAAAGTTTGCGTTTGAATACAGAAACGGGATAATGTTACGTCAATATTCTTCTGCCTATACTCGTGCTTACAATGACATGCTGTATGGAATGGTAGAAAGACGGATGCGTCAGAGTATTTATGCAGTAGCTTCTTTTTGGTATTCGGCATGGGTTGATGCAGGTCAACCAGATTTATCAGCTTTAACAGATTTGCATTTATCTGATGATGAAAAAAACGAATTGGATAATTTGGAACAAAATTGGAGAGCAGGGAAGATAAAGGGCAGAGGGTGTGAATAAATCAAATGATTTAATTTCGCAGTCATGGTATATAATTTCAACGCAGGTCCGGGTATTTTACCCCCATCCGTTTTGGAGCAGGCAAGCAAAGCGGTGCTGGATTTTAATGACAGTGGTTTGTCGTTACTGGAAGTTGGACATCGCGAAGCTCCCTTTGTGGCTGTTATGGAAGAGGCGCGCGCACTGGTGAAGTCGATCATGAAATTAGAAGCCAAGAGAGAAGTATTGTTTTTGCAGGGTGGTGCCACTATGCAGTTTATGCAGGTGCCCATGAATTTGCTGGGAGAAAATAAGGTAGCGGCCTATACGGATACAGGTACCTGGAGCAGCAAAGCGATCAAAGAAGCTGCCGTATTCGGACATGTAGATATCGTGGCGTCAGAAAAAGAGAATGGTTATACTGCTATGCCATTATCTGTACAGTGTAGTGAAACATCCTCTTATTTACATATTACCACCAACGAAACGATTGCCGGTACACAATGGCAAACCATTCCGTATCAGACAAAAATTCCTTTAGTTGCTGATATGAGCAGTGATGTTTTTAGCAGACAACTGGATTTTAATCGCTTTGATTTGATCTATGCCGGTGCGCAAAAAAATACAGGTGCTGCTGGTGTAACGATGGTTGTTATTAATCCTGATGTTTTGGGAAAGGTAGAAAGAAAGATACCCTCCATTCTGGATTATCGTTTGCATATCAAAGAAGGAAGTATGTTGAATACTCCTCCCGTATTTGCGGTATACGTGGTATTGTTAAACCTGCGCTGGTTGCAACAAGAGGGCGGTATAGATGCAATGGAGCAACGCAATCAGCAGAAATCAGATCTTTTATACCGTACATTAGAATCAATTCCTCTTTTTAAACTGCCCGTAGCAAAACATAGCAGAAGCAAAATGAATGTTGTCTTTACCATGAACGACGTCAATCTTGAAACATTATTTGCGAAGTTTTGTAAGGAGGCAGGCATTGTTGGCATCAAAGGTCATCGCAGTGTAGGTGGATTCAGGGCTAGTTTATACAATGCGCTACCGCTTTCACATGTAGAAGTACTGGTAAATGTGATCCGTGACTTTGCTCAAAAGCATGGCTGATAACGATTCTAGAATGAGCGCACCCCGTTCCCTCTTTTTTTCGTTTCTTTGCGCAAGTTAGTGAGTACATATTATGGCAAACATTCTTCCTTTTAAAGCATTAAGGCCGCAGGCGCAATTTGCAAAACAGGTTGCTTCCCGACCTTATGATGTGTTGAATTCTAAAGAGGCGAAAGCGGAAGTACGCGGCAATCCTTTTTCATTTCTACATATAACCAAACCCGAGATAGATCTTCCTGATGGTACGCATCTTTATGATGCTTCCGTTTATGAAAAAGCCAAAGAGAACTTACAGGCTTTCATGCAGCGGGATGTGTTGTTTCAGGAAAACAAAGAGTGTTATTATATCTATCGTTTGATTATGAATGGTCATAGTCAAACCGGGCTGGTATGTACCAGCAGTGTAAAGGACTATGAGAATGATATCATAAAAAAACATGAGTTCACCCGTCCTGAAAAAGAAAACGACCGCATCCAACACATGAAGGTGTGCGGAGCACAAACCGGAAATGTTTTTTTAGCCTATCGAGATGTGGATGCATTGAATAATATTATTGAAAAATGTCAGGCTGAGAAATCTCCTATTTATGATTTTACGGCGGAAGATAATATTCAGCATACCATATGGATTGTGAATGAAGATGCAACGATCAAACAAATCACAGATATTTTCAAAATAGAAGTGCCCTGCACTTATATAGCCGATGGGCATCATCGTGCAGCATCGGCGGCCAAGGTGAAGAATGCCTGGGGTAAAGAAGCGCCCGAAAGTGCCAGTTCATTTTTGACGACGTTGTTTCCTGCGAGTCAGCTTCGTATCATGGATTATAATCGCGTAATTAAAGATCTTAATGGACATACCGCTGCTGCTCTGATAGAAAGATTGTCGGAAGATTTTATCATTCAGGAGGAAGGAAAAGATCCCGTTAAGCCGGAATCATTGCATGAATTCGGGATGTATCTCGAAGGGAAATGGTATCGCTTAAAAGTACAAGATGGAAAATTTGAGGCGAACCATCCTATTGAATCACTGGATGTATCTGTTTTATCCCGACTCGTATTAGAGAAGCATCTCGGAATTATAGACCAGCGCACCGATCACCGGATTGATTTTGTAGGTGGTATCAGAGGATTGAGTGAATTGCAAAAGCGGGTAGATAGTGGTGAGATGCAACTGGCTTTCAGTTTGTATCCTGTTACAATGGATCAGTTGTTTGCTGTGGCAGATAGCGGTGAGGTAATGCCTCCCAAAAGCACTTGGTTTGAACCCAAGTTAAGAGACGGTCTGCTAACACATATCTTATCCTGAGGAATCATTAACTTAGCAATAGTTATTACCAAAGAAAGCATGAGGTCATTATTAATAATTCTTCTTTTTTCTTTTTTGCATATAACCATTCAGGCGCAAGAGCCTGATGCAACCGCTTTGCACGAAACCGCAAAACAGTTTATGCGCAGCGCGGATTGGAGCAATGCGATTCTGGTTTTGAATAAAGCTTTACAGAAAGAGCCAAATAATATTCAGATACAAAAAGATCTTGCGCTTACTTATTATTATCAGCGTGATTTTGCTGCTGCCAAAGAAAGCATTGATAAGTTACTTGATCGTGAAGATGCTGATGTGCAGGTATATCAGATTGGCGGGAATATTTATAAAGCAATTGGAGAAAACAAGGATTGTCAGAAATTATATAAGAGAGGGCTTAAAAAATTTCCTGAGAGCGGCGCCTTATATGCAGAATATGGAGAGTTGTTGTATATGGATCAGGATCCAGACTGTATGAATCAGTGGCTTACTGGAATAGAGCAGGATCCCGGATATGCTTCTAATTATTATTATGCTGCTAAGTCGAGATATGCGCAGGGTGCGATGATATGGGCATTGATGTACGGAGAAATATTTGTTAACCTTGAAAGTTATACCAAAAGAACTGCTGAGATAAAAGCATTGCTGAATGAATCCTATAAAAAATTCTTTTCGGGTGCGAACAATGGATCTGGCAACAAGCAAAGTCTCTTTATAGAAAACGTCTCTCAAATATTATTAAAAAATCAGTCGGTTGTGTCTTCCGGTATTACTACTGAGTCTTTAATTATGCTACGCACACGTTTTTTGCTCGATTGGCGGAATGAGTTTGCTGCTAAATTTCCATATCGTTTATTTGATCATCATCTTCAGTTGTTACAAGACGGTATGTTTGAGGCATATAATTACTGGATATTCGAAGCTGCCTCTAATTTGAATGCTTATGAAAGCTGGATGAAGAGCAATACAACAGCCTATCAAAATTTTTCCCGCTATCAGAAGTCGCGATTGTTTAAAGTTCCTGCCGGTCAGCATTATCTAAAATAATTTTTGCTTTTTCGGGCGGTAATTTTTCTTAATTTAACCCAAGAAAATAAATCATATGAAACCAGCCCGTCTATTCGATTGCATAGCATATCAGCTTACACATTTTCCTAAGGAAGATATGTTTTCTGCCAAGGATGAAAATGGCAATTGGAGAAAGTATGCAACCGCCGAAGTAAAGCAAATTGTGCATCGGCTTGCCGGCGGATTGATTCATGTGGGTATTGGTGCCGGAGATGGAACGATTGAGGGAAGAGATAAGATTGCAGTGATTAGCGCGAATCGTCCGGAGTGGTTGTTTTTAGACATGGCAGTGCAGATGGTTGGTGCTGTATTGGTGCCATTATATCCTACGCTTGCGCAACCGGAGTTGGAGTTTGTGTTGAATGATGCATCGGTGAAGTTGGTTTTTGCCGGTGATGGGAATTTGTTTGAGAAAGTGCAGGATGTAAGAGGAAAGACGCCCACGGTACACGCGGTATATTGTTTTGATGAGTATCCTTCGGCTTTATACTGGAAAGAGTTGCTGACGCATTCGGATGAGCGGGAACAAGCCGCGGCGTTAGCCGCGGCGGCAAAGGTCGAAAATAAAGATCTCGCCACTATTATTTATACCTCGGGCACCACCGGCACACCCAAAGGCGTGATGCTGAGTCATCGCAACATATTAAGCAATCTTCAGTGCAGTGAACCTATCTTCCAAAGTTTCTGTGATTCTCGTGATCGTGCTTTAAGTTTTTTACCGCTCAATCATATTTTTGAGCGCATGATCAGTTATATCTATATGTATAACGGTGTGTCTATTTATTATGCGCAAAGTATGGATACGATTGGAGAGAATCTGAAAGAAGTAAAGCCAACCGTATTCTCTACTGTACCTCGTCTGCTTGAAAAAGTATATGATAAAATCATTGGGAAAGGACAGGAGTTAACTGGTATCAAACGAAAATTATTTTTTTGGGCTGTGGATATAGGAGGAAAATATGATCCTCAAAAAAATCAGGGAATATTATACTATTTACAACTGGCCATCGCCAATAAACTTATTTTCAAGAAATGGAGAGAAGCGCTGGGAGGAAATATCAAAGCCATTGTTACGGGAGCCGCTGCTTGTCAGGTGAGATTACTGAAAATTTTTACCGCAGGAAAGATCAATATTTTGGAAGGATATGGATTAACCGAAACATCGCCGGTGATTTCTGTGAACCGCTTCGATATGAGTGAAAGAAGGTTTGGAACGGTAGGGATGGTCATTGATGGAGTGGAATTGAAAATTGAAGCCGATGGAGAGATTTGTTGTCGTGGCGAAAATGTAATGATGGGGTATTATAAAAGACCGGATCTGACGGCAGAAGTGATTGATGCGGAAGGATTTTTTCATACTGGAGATATTGGGGTATTGGTAGATAATAAATTTTTAAAGATCACGGATCGTAAGAAAGAGATCTTTAAAACAAGCGGGGGAAAATATGTAGCACCTCAACCGATCGAAAACAAAATGAAGGAAAGTAAATTTATAGAGCAGATGATGGTGGTGGG
>CAZZJD010000035.1:0-10427 GCA_964654305.1 uncultured Chitinophagaceae bacterium | reverse complement strand
TGCCTAGATTTTTCTTTGGTTACTTTCTTTGTATCAATGACAAAGAAAGTAACAACTATAAATCTGATACGATGGAATAATCTAAGTTTTCGATGTTAATAGAAATTTTTTTATATAACTTTGCTTTTTAATGCAACTATCCACTCGTCATCTGCTGGGCATTAAAGATCTTACTCCTCAGGACATTTCATTGATTTTAGATACGGCATCACAGTTTAAGGATGTTTTGCAACGTCCCATTAAAAAAGTGCCTTCACTCAGAGATGTAACAATCGTCAATCTTTTTTACGAAAACTCTACCCGTACACGCATCTCCTTTGAATTGGCAGAAAAAAGATTAAGTGCCGATACCATCAATTTCACGGCTTCGGGTTCATCCGCTGCTAAAGGCGAAACGCTGCTGGATACAGTCAATAATATCCTAAGCATGAAGGTAGATATGGTGGTGATGCGGCATAGTGCAAGTGGTGCCCCTCAGTTTTTAGCGCGACATATTCCGGCTGCAATCGTCAATGCAGGTGATGGCATCAATGAGCATCCTACCCAGGCCTTATTAGATGCTTTTTCTATCCGTGAAAAATTAGGCGGACTAGAAGGCA
This sequence comes from uncultured Chitinophagaceae bacterium, assembly GCA_964654305.1. Lineage (GTDB taxonomy): Bacteria > Bacteroidota > Bacteroidia > Chitinophagales > Chitinophagaceae > Lacibacter. The sequence goes on along the minus strand of CAZZJD010000035.1, from coordinate 9,828 downwards.
AAAAAGTAGCCATCATCGGAGATATTATGCATAGTCGAGTGGCACTTAGCAATATGTATCTGCTGAAAAAAATGGGAGCGGAAGTGACGGTTGCCGGCCCACCGACGTTGTTGCCTAAATATGTACAGCAGGCTTTCGGAGTGAATGTTTCGTACAATATTGAAGAAGTACTCAATTGGTGTGATGTAGCCAATGTATTACGTATTCAACTGGAAAGACAAAATCAACCCTTGTTCTCTTCTCTCAGAGAATATAATCTGGCCTTCGGTATCAGCAAAAAAATATTGGATTCTCTTAAAAAGGAAGTGGTAATCATGCATCCGGGCCCTATCAACAGAGGGGTAGAGTTAGACAGTGATGTGGCCGACAGCAAGCAGTCTATTATCTTACAACAGGTCGAGAACGGAGTAGCAGTTCGGATGGCTGTGCTGTATTTACTCGCGGGCAAACGTTCGGAAAGTCAGCAATCATGATGCTGTTCATCAACTGTTAAGCGAAAGACAAAAACTCAAATACCGTCTTCTTCACTTTATTATCTCTGTATATTTTTCGATGCCCTAATTCTTTCGTGAGCATGAATTTGTAATTCGGTAATTGCATTTGCTCAATGACTTTGGCATCTGACCAGGGTGTAATTTCATCATCTTCATCATGTATCCATAACATATCGGCTTTGATAGAGGTCGCCACGCGACTGATCGAAAAATGATTGGCTTGTATTCCACTTTTCTCAAAAATGTGCTGCTCCATTGATTTTCTTACCTTCTCATCGATCTTTAAGAATCTGCAAAATAGTTTGATAGCTGTGGATGTTTCGGTAGCCGGTGCGATCAATACGATCTTATTGTTTTCCTTATGATTGTTTTCTGAAAGATAAAGCGCAAGTGCCAGCCCGCCGAATGAATGGGCAATATAGGCATCCATCGGCCCCAGTTCTTCATTGACTTTTTTGATCATAGCTTTGTACTCAAGCACACTTACTTGTTTGCCGGTGCTCTTGCCATGTGCAGGTGCATCAACTGCTATTACTTCATAACCTTGTTTTATCAGCGGACTCACAAAATGATCAAACTTCATAATAGTAGAAGAGAATCCATGCAGGATCATCACTTTTTTTTCCTGCGGATGATTCCACCGATAGCCTACCAATTGATAGGGTGGGAGAGATATGCTGATAAGTTCCCCCTTAGTAAAAATATCCGGTGTTTTTTTAGGCATATTTCTAACCGGTGTTAAAAATAATTTGAGTGCATATTTTCCCGCAAAACGAATCGAGAAAGCAGCGTAGAGTGAAAGCTTAAAGCGAATAAAGGCGATGATAATTTTTTGAGCGAATTTGATAGAATAAAATTTAAGAACACAAATGTAATGATGATGAAAGATAAAATTAAAGGATATCCCCCTTTGGAGGGGAACTTAGGGGGAGGTTTTCAATATGGTAAATTATTAAATAGCGCATAAACATCCTCCTTCTTAAACAACTGTGTTCCCTCATTCATTGTTGCAGCCGACCCGCAACAAACCCCAAAGCGAATGGCATCTTCGGGAGAGGCCCCTTTGCTGAACATATAGGTTATACCGGCAACCATACTATCTCCTGCACCTACTGTACTCTTGCGCTCCACCTGCGGTGCTTTGCAAAAAAATGCTTCGCTGTTACTTACCATCCATGCGCCATCAGCGCCCATCGAAACAGCAACCCATTCGGCAAATCCTTTATCAATAATCTTTCTTGCTGCTTTGGGCACGTCATTATGTTCGATCTTTTCAATACCAACCAACTTACATAATTCACTTCGATTGGGCTTGATCAGAAATGCTTTTTTATTTTCAAGTGATTGAAGCGCAGCCCCACTGGTATCCACAATACATTTGGCGCCGATGGTAAGGGCTTTCTCAACAATCATTCCATACAATTCTTGAGAAACTCCAGGGGGTAAACTTCCACTCGCAACAATATAATTGTAAGGGGAAGCGTCAATTTTATCCATTAATAAACGGATCGAATCTTCAGCTACCGCTCTTCCTGGAAAAGTAAAACGATACTGATGATTTTGAAGTATTTCTTTTACAACCCAATTCTCTCTCGTTTCTACAGATGTAGGTATCGCATGAAATTGAATAGAAGTTTCTTTAAGTAGAGAACAGAGCATATCGCCATTGTGTCCGCCAGCAGGAAATAATGCCACTGAATCACAGTCCAGTTTTTCAAGTGCCTTACTTACATTGATGCCACCCCCGCCGGGTTCATTTACTACTTCAGTGCAACGAAGTTTGGCTTCGGGCTCCAGCTGATCTACCCGAGTGCTTTTATCAATACATGGATTTAAAGTAATGGTGAGAATCATTGTTTGGTTTCAATTTTAATTTGCATAGACAAGCAGATCAATTTTGCTGGATAATGTATCGTAATCCGCATAACCCCTATTGATCAGATATATTTTATCACTTCCCATTTGTAACATAAGTTGCGGGTAACCCGATACTTTTAATTGCTCACATAGAGCAAATTCATCGTATGCTTTCTGAATATATAATGGACTGTGTAGCTTATCATAGAATTCCTTTGCATTGATATTATATTTCTGCAGGAGATGACGATAGGCTTCATCGTCTGTTAAATCTCTGCCTTCATAAAATAACCCATATTGCAGGTCAGACGCAAAAGGTACCTGCAGTTCGGGTTCATAATCTTTGAAAACAGTTAAAGCAATGGCCGATTTTTCCGATGAGGGAAACCAGTCGCTTAATTCCGGATTACGCATGTGCCATAAATAATCTTCTCCAAAACTTACGCCGGTCATATCTTCAACATCCTGATAAGATTCCATTACGAATTCGGATATGGCACTTACGGGCACTGGTTGTTTGGGTATTATCATTCCTCCGCTCAGCACTTCAATAGTTAGCATTTCATTATAATGTGCATACAGTTTTTTCATGACCGGACTAAACCCATAGCACCATCCGCACCAGGCATCATAACAATATATCAATACAGCTTTCATTCAATATTTTTAGTGAGCTTCCAACCAGTTGTTTCCGAAGCCCGCTTCTGCTTCCACCGGAACTCCGTTGGGCAATTGCATCGCATTTTCCATACATTCAATGACGAGTGATTTCATCGTGTCTGCTTCTTCTTTTAAAACATCAAATACAAGTTCGTCATGCACTTGCAGGATCATTTTACTTTTCAATCCTTTTGATTTGATGGCTTCGTGTGTTTTGATCATGGCCAGTTTAATCATATCAGCAGCGGTTCCCTGAATCGGAGAATTGATGGCATTTCTTTCTGCAAATCCACGCACGGTAAAATTGGATGAGTTTATATCTCTGAGCCATCTTTTTCTTCCCATGAGCGTTCGTACATATCCATGTTCTCTCGCAAATGCCATCGTATCGTCCATATACTGCTGAATACCGGCAAATTCTTTTTTGTAATTGTCAATGATTTCTTTCGCCTCTGTTCTGCTAATGCCAAGATTCTCTGCCAAGCCAAATGCACCCTGACCATAAATGATACCAAAGTTGACACTTTTGGCTTTGTAGCGCATTTCTTTGGTTACATCTTTTTCTTCTACTTTATATACTTTAGCAGCTGTTGCTGTATGAATGTCTTTATGATGAATAAATGCTTCGCACATGGCGGGATCTCCGCTGATTGCTGCTACAATCCTTAATTCAATTTGAGAGTAATCGGCACTGAGCAAAATATGTTGTTCATCTCTGGGTATAAATGCCTTTCTGATCTCTCTTCCTTTCTCGGTTCTCACAGGTATATTTTGTAGATTGGGATTATTGCTGGATAATCTTCCTGTTACGGCAATCGCTTGTCCATAACTCGTATGTACTCTTCCTGTTTTGGATTGAATCAGTAAGGGAAGCGCATCTACATAGGTCGATTTAAGCTTGCTCAGTTCACGAAAAGTAAGAATATCAGCTACAATCGGACTTGCATGTGCTAATTTCTGCAGCACATCCTCACCGGTTGCATACTGTCCTGTTTTTGTTTTTTTTGCTTTTGGATCCAATTTAAGGTGTTCAAATAAAACCTCTCCTAATTGTTTCGGCGAAGCCAGATTGAATTTCAGCCCGGTAGCATCCATTACTTTTTTTTCAGCCAAGCTAATTTCTTCTTCCAGCACAGTAGCATAATCTTTCAAAAAAGATTCATCAATTTTTACTCCTTCCCATTCCATATCGGCTAACACATGTATCAGAGGGGTTTCAACAACGGAGAAAACTTTTTCAACCTCTTTTTCTTTTAGTTGTGGCGCAAATACCTCTTTCAGTTGTAATGTGATATCCGCATCTTCTCCTGCATACTCTTTTTGTGTCTGAAGATCAATATCACGCATTGTTCCCTGCGACTTCCCTTTTTTCCCAATGAGTTCCGTAATGGAAATTGGTTTGTAACTCAGGTATTTTTCACTCAGCACATCCATACTACGTTTTCCTTCGGGCTCAATTACATAATGGGCCAGCATGGTATCAAAGAAATTTCCTTTCAATGAAATTCCATATGCATGCAACACTAACAGATCAAATTTTATATTTTGTCCGATCCATGTTTTGCTTTCATCTTCAAATAAAGATTTGAATAATGATAATATATCTGCAGTTCTTTGTTGATTAGCCGGACAAGTTACATACCAGGCATGATGAGGTTTCGTGGCAAAAGCCAGCCCTACTAACTCACAGGTATATGGATCAAGGCCGGTAGTCTCCGTATCAAAGCAGATTTCTTTTTCGTTTGATAATGTAGAGATAAGAGCCTTTATATCTGCTTCGGTTTCAATCAGGGTATAATCGTGTTTAACCGACTGAATATTTTGAATCAGCTCAGCTGATGTTTGTGTTTCGGTATTCGTTTCTCCTGGCTGTAATTCAACAGCCTTTACAGCGTTTGTTTTTTTAGAACTTGAAGCTGATGTTTCTACCACATTTCCAAAAAGATCTCGTTGAATATTGCCTGTAACAGGAATCTCTTCGCCTAAAATTCTTTTTCCAATCGTTTTAAATTCCAGCTGGCTGAAAACTTCTTTGAGTTCTTCTTTATTCCATTCTTTCAATCTAAAATCTTCTTCGTGAAAAGCAACAGGAACATTTGTAATGATGGTAGCTAGCTTTTTACTAAGGATGGCCAATTCTTTCCCATTTCTGATCTTTTCTCCAAGCGCGCCTTTGATCTGATCAGCATTTGCTAGTACATTTTCCAAAGAGCCATATTCATGTAAAAGTTTTACAGCTGTCTTTTCACCTACACCTGGTATGCCCGGAATATTATCAACCGCATCTCCCATCATACCTAGCATATCAATAACCTGATCAATAGATTGGATATTCCATTTGGCACATACTTCTTTGGGGCCGATGATTTCAGCATCACTGCCCTGATAGCCGGGTTTATATATTTTGATCTGATCACTTACAAGTTGTCCGTAATCTTTATCTGGGGTAACCATGTAAACTTCATAATTATCCAAAGCGGCTTGTTGACTCAGCGTACCAATGATATCATCTGCTTCATAACCATCTGATTCTATTACAGGAATGTTGAAACCCTCAATAATTTTTTTTATATCCGGAATGGCTGCAAGCAGATCTTCTGGAGCTTCTTGTCGGTTTGCTTTATAATCAGCAAAATCGGTATGCCGCTCAGTGGGCGCTTTGGTATCAAAGCAAACAGCCATGTGCGTCGGCTTCTGATTCTGTATCAGTTCTACAAGTGTATTGGTGAACCCAAATTGTGCATTTGTATTTTTCCCTGATGTTGTAATTCTTGGATTCCGGATTAAGGCGTAATAGGCTCTGAAAATCAGCGCCATTGCATCCAGCAGAAATAATTTCTTTTCAGCCATGATGCTAAGGTAAGAACGACAAACCCCCTACCCAAAAGAATGGGAATAGTTTTTATAAATGAAAATTGGAGGCAGTGGAAACTGCCCCCTTTCGAAACTTAAAAAAAACTGCGACAAGCGACAATTCGATAGTGTACGGATCTGCCGCAGTAACAACAACTATCTTTTACAACTATTTATTCTTTACTTCAGCGAGCTTGCCATCAGAAGAATTGGCAAGAGCAGGCTGCTCGGAATTAGTTGTTTGAGTTTTTTCAGATGAATTTTTGCCTGAAGTAATCCTGGCAAGGAAAGAATCTTCCTTGTAAAATAGATTTAAATAAATGGCAAAAAGGAAAAATACAAAGGCGAAAAGGCGTAATGGCTTTTTCATTGTAATTGGATTTAGTTTTTCTGAATTATTGGACAATGTAAATTTACAATGCCTTTTTCACAATTCAAAGCCTCTACATGAAGATTTTTATCAATCTAATATCTAAACTAAATAGAAATGCTTATAGGCAGGCAATTTTCTGTACTCTTCCTTCATGTCTGCCCCCCTCAAAATAGGTATTCATAAATGCAAGGGTCAATTTTTCGGCTTCCTTCTCTTCAATAAACCGGGCCGGAAGGCATAATATATTGGCATTATTATGTTGTCTTGCCAGTTTTGCAATTTCTTCATTCCAGCAGATGGCTGCCCTGACCCCCTGGTGTTTATTCGCGGTAATAGCAACCCCATTGGCACTGCCACAAATCAGAATTCCCCAGGCGGCTTCTTCAGACTCAACGGCATTGGCTACAGGATGTGCATAATCGGGATAATCTACGCTCGCATCACTATATGGCCCCATATCTGTACAAGCCCATCCGTTTTTTTCAAGAAAGTTGATCAGTGCTTTTTTATAATGATAACCTGCATGATCGCCGCCTATCGCGACAGGCTTATTTTGATTGAAAGGAGATGACATAATAATTATTAATTAATAATGAAAAATTAAAAGAATTGATTTATCAAGACCATTCTTTTTCTTGTTTTATCTGTTTTTTATGTATACGCATACTGAGAATAATGCTGAATTCATATAACATATATAATGGAAGTGTAACTAATGCCAGACTAAATGGATCAGTAGATGGTGTAATGATAGCAGCCGCAATCAGTATAATTACAAATGCAAATTTCCTGACTTTTTGTAAGGATTGAGGTGTAATCATTCCAATTCGGGTTAGCAACATAATGATAACTGGTAATTGAAACAAGATACCAATGCCGACAGTAAGATACATTAGATTCTCAAAATAATCGCTGATAGTTGGTTTAAACTCTATTAATGGACTCAGTGAATAATTGCTGTAAAAATTAACCATGAATGGGGTAAGTACTAGATAGCCGAATAATACACCTGAAAAGAAAAGCATAGAGACCCAAATGATGGCACCTGTGGTTCCCCTTTTTTCTTTTTGACTTAGAGCGGGGCTGATAAAACGCCAAATTTCCCAAAATACATATGGGAATGCAAGTATGAATCCTCCCGCAAAGGATAAGGTAAATGTTAGTAAAAACTGTTCTGTCATAGCAGAACTTAAAAATGTAAGAGAAAATTTATCAAGGCATAGTTCCTGTACATGTAAAAGATTCCCTAGCTGACATAACCATCTGTAGGTAATGAATTCAGGATGAACAGGTCCCATCAGAATACGATCAACTACAAATTCAATATTTATGAAAACAAAAATGGAGGCAATTCCAATAGCAATCAGTCCCCGAATAATATGCCATCTCAATTCTTCAAGATGATCAATAAAGCTCATTTCGCCGGAAGGATTGACTGCTTTATGGGTTCGTAATTTTTTGAACATGGAAAAATCAAGTTATTGCCGGATGCAAAATTAAGTGGATCCCAACAATTTTACTTTCACCGTTTCTATTCGGGTGTCACTAACACTGATAATTTCAAATTCGAGATTTTCTATAATGATCATTTCTTTGATCTTGGGAATGGTTTCGTGAAATTCAACAATATATCCTGAGAGTGTTTCCGATTCAGAATTACGATCAAAAATTAACCCATACTTTTCTTTCAAATAATCGAGCTCCAGTCTACCGCTGAAAATATAGGTGCCGGCTTCTGTTTCTTTTTCGATAAAATCTTCTGTATCATATTCATCTTTTATTTCTCCGAATATTTCTTCCAGGAGATCTTCCATCGTTACGATACCGGAGGTGCCTCCGAATTCGTCAACAACCCAGGCGATACTTTTTCTTTCTTTGGTAAATCGACTCATTAAATCCGTGACCGACATGCTCTCTGGTACAGCAGGTATAGGATGTAAAACAGAATGTAAATCAGTCGCTCGTTTAAATAAATCCAGTTGATGCACATAGCCCTTGATATGATCAATATTTCCTTCGAAAACTACCAAACGACTTAATTGTGTGTCAATAAATTTTTGTCTTACTGCCGATATGTTAGAATGTATTTCTATTCCAATAATTTCTTTTCTGGGGATGAGACATTCTCTGATTTTTACACCTGGTAATGAAAGTGCATTTTCAAAAAGATCTGTTTGTAAAGCGCTGTCTTCATCTTTCATTTGCCCAAGCAGATGCTCAGGGTCTGTTTTTTTAAATAATTCTTTTTTGTTATGCAGGCGGACATCAAAAATGTATTGCAAAATCCATTCTCCGGAATGCATAAACCCTCTTCCGATGGGTGCAAAAAAAATATAGACGTAGTATAAGGGTCTGGAAAGTGCAGAAAGTATGCTATTGCTTTTGGTTTTCACATAAGAAACTACCACACTTACCGACACTAACAATACCAAAGAAGCAGTTATCCATTCGGGGATCATTTTTAGTGGGGAGTCTTTCCATGTGTTGGGAAATATTTGCCATAATACACCTGAAAAGCCTATAGAAAGAAGAACTGTAGCAGTAAGGCAAATGATAGCTGATACTAAGGAGGCACCAATGATATGAGCCGGTTTGCTTAGCATCTCACTTAGCAAGCGGCCACTTACTTTTCCTTGTTTCTTTTTAAGCTCAACTGCAAAGTAATTGACCGTACCTATCGCAGGTTCCACAGCAAAAAAAATACCGGCCAGTATAGCCAAAAAAATTAGTTCTATAATGGGCAGATATCCTTCTATCATAATCTGATATTTATTTTACGGGGAAGGATTCGTTTTGTAAAAATACTGTAATTATTTCAGCCGCTTCTTTACATGCTTTTTCCAGGTGATCATTCAATACAGTTTTATCAAAAGAATTCCTGTATTGCAGTTCCTCTGTAGCTTTATGTATTCTTTTTTCGATGGATGCATGAGAATCCGTACCTCGCCCAATTAATCTCTCTTTTAAGACATCAACGTTAGGGGGTGCGATGAAAATAACCATGGTTTGTTCAGGGAATAAATGTTTAACATGTAATGCTCCCTGCACATCAATATCCAGTAAAGGTATCTGATGCTTTTGCCAGATCTTTTCTATTTCAGAAGTGAGGGTGCCGTAATAGGTTCCTTCATATACCATTTCCCATTCGAGAAACTTTTTTTCTTCTATTTTTTTTTCAAAATCCGCTCTAGTAATGAAATAATAATCCTTCCCTTCGGTTTCATTCTTTCTTTTTGCTCTTGTGGTTGCAGATATGGAAAAAGAAAGTATCGGCAATACCTGCATCAGATATTTTGTAATCGTGGTCTTTCCCGCGCCTGATGGGGCAGTAATCACAATAATTTTTTCTTTTTGAAGATTCATTTTTAATGATATTCCGGTAATATGTCTGATCAGCTTTGAATTCTTCGGATATCAGCACCGATGGCATTGAGTCGTTGATCAATATATTGATACCCGCGATCTATTTGTTCAATATTTTGTATCCGGCTTGTGCCTTCGGCACTCATTGCCGCAATCAGAAGTGCGACACCTGCGCGGATATCCGGACTGCTCATTGTGATGCCACGTAATTGCTGCTGTCTTTCCAAT
>CAZZJD010000034.1:0-10557 GCA_964654305.1 uncultured Chitinophagaceae bacterium | reverse complement strand
GTAGTAACCGTTAAGGATGCGCTTCCCGGTGGTGGTATTAAAAAGGGTACCGTCGCAAAAGCAGTTATCGTTAGAACAACCAATAAACTTCGTCGCAAGGATGGTTCTTATATCCGCTTTGATGACAATGCAGTGGTGATCCTGAATGCATCCGACGAGCCTCGTGGTACGCGTATCTTCGGCCCAGTAGCCAGAGAATTGCGTGATAAAGGATATATGAAAATTATTTCACTGGCTCCTGAGGTACTGTAAACCTTTGTAGTCTAAAACTTAATATTAGAGTATATGTCAACCAGATTCAAATCCAAGTTTAACATTCGCAAAGGTGACTCAGTAGTAGTGATCACTGGTGATGATAAGGATGTAAAGAAGCCCCGTACGGTGCTCGAGGTATATCCTGAAGATAGCCGTGTGTTGGTAGAAGGGGTGAATATTGTTACCCGTCATACCAAACCCTCTGCACAAAACACCAAAGGTGGCATTGTAAAGAAAGAAGCTCCTATCCATATTTCTAATGTGAAAATATGGGATGGCAAGCAAGCCACGAAAGTTCAGCGTACCCGCGAAAATGGAAAACTGGTAAGAGTTTCCAAGAAATCAGGACAACCGATTAAATAATTGAAAAAAGAAAAATAAAGATATGAGTGCCGGAAAATATACGCCTCGTTTGGCTACCAAATACAAAACAGAAGTGGTGCCCGCTTTGATGAAGCGTTTTGGTTACAAAAGCGTAATGCAAGTTCCCCGTTTGGAAAAAATTTGTTTGAACCGTGGAGTTAACGGAGCGGTTAATGACAAGAAAATGATCGATACGGCTATTGATGAGCTTACTATGATCACTGGTCAGAAAGCAGTAGCTACGCATTCCAAAAAAGATATCTCCAACTTTAAGTTGAGAAAGGGAATGCCGATCGGAGCTCGTGTTACCTTACGTGGTGTAAACATGTACGAGTTTCTAGATCGTCTGATCTCCGCATCTTTACCTCGTGTGCGTGACTTCAAAGGAGTGAATGATAAAGCTTTTGATGGTCGTGGTAACTATACAATGGGTGTAACAGAGCAAATCATTTTCCCTGAAATCGATATCGATAAAGTAAGTAAGATCACAGGGTTGGATATCACATTCGTAACTACAGCTGGTACAAATGAAGAAGCATACGAATTATTGAAGAATATGGGTATGCCTTTCAAAAACGCTAAAAAAGATTAATCAGACCTTTGTACCAAAGTGTACTTAGAAAATTAAAATAACAGTATGGCAAAAAAATCAGTAACAGCACGCCAAAACAAAAGAGAACGAATGGTGGCTCATTATGCAGAAAAAAGAGCTGCTCTGAAAAAAGCCGGTGATTATGCCGCTTTGGATGAGTTGCCTAAGAATGCATCTCCTGTTCGTTTAAAAAACCGTTGTCAGCTTACCGGTCGTCCGAAAGGTTATATGAGATATTTTGGTATCTCCCGTGTGATCTTCCGCGATATGGCACTGAACGGTAAAATTCCGGGTGTTAAAAAAGCTAGTTGGTAATAATATTCCTGTGCAGGTTTTGAATATGATGCACATTTTGTAAAACTTATTTGATCATTCAAATCAATATAAAAAAATGGTAACAGATCCTATTGCAGATTTTCTCACGAGAGTACGTAACGCGCAGATGGCTGGTCATCGCATCGTGGAAATTCCTGCGTCCAATCTCAAAAAGCGTATTACTGAAATCCTGTACGATCAGGGATATATCCTGAAGTATAAGTTTGAAGATGATTCTAAACAAGGAGTGATTAAAATCGCTTTGAAATATGATGCACAAACTCGTCAGCCGGCTATTCAATCTTTAGAGAGAGTAAGTCGTCCAGGTCTGCGTCAGTATGCCAAACCTGCTGATTTCACAAGAGTGAAAAATGGTTTGGGGATTGCTATCATTAGTACCTCGAAGGGGGTGATGACAGACAAACAAGCAAAAGCAGGTAATGTAGGCGGAGAAGTCCTTTGCTATATTTATTAATTATAAAACATAGATTGACCGATAATCTAAGGGCGCTATACGGCACCTGAAAACGGCGATCGATCATATAAAAAACAAAATTTTATGTCTCGTATAGGAAAAAAACCGGTAGTTGTTCCCCAGGGTGTTACAATCACAGTAGGAAAAGATAATGTGATTACTGTAAAAGGTCCTAAAGGTGAACTGAAAGAAGCAATCGATCGCGATATTACCGTTGAGGTAGCTGATGGGCAGGTAACTTTTGCTCGTCCTACCGATCAGGGTCGTCACCGTGCTTTGCATGGTTTATATCGTGCTTTAGTAAGCAATATGGTAAAAGGTGTTACCGATGGATATACTCGCCAGCTGGAGTTGGTTGGGGTAGGTTATAAAGCTGCTAATCAGGGGAATGTACTTGATCTTGCTTTGGGATATTCTCACAATATCATTTTTGAAGTTCCCAAAGAACTGAAAGTGGCAACAGCACAAGAGAAAGGTCAGAATCCGATCATCACGCTTGAAGGAATCGACAAGCAATTGCTTGGGCAGGTTTCTGCGAAGTTGCGTAGTCTGCGTAAGCCTGAGCCATACAAAGGAAAAGGTGTGAAATATGTAGGTGAATTTATCCGTCGTAAGGCAGGTAAAGCAGCTGGTAAGTAATAAGAATTAATTGTTCATTGCTTCTGGCAGCATCAGAAGCTTATATATCAAATACAATGAAAACAGATAACAAAGTTGTAAGAAGAAAAAAAATCCGCTATGCGATTCGTAAGAAAGTAAGCGGAACTGCTCAAAAGCCCCGTTTATCGGTGTTTCGCAGTAACACAGATATTTATGTGCAACTGATTGATGATGCTACCGGTACTACACTGGCTGCCGCTTCTACAAAAGATAAAGAGGTGAAAGCGCAAAAAGCTAACAAAGTAGATAAAAGCAAAATGGTGGGTACGGCTATCGCAAGCAAAGCTTCATCTTTAGGCATTACTACAGTTGTTTTTGACAGAGGCGGTTATTTATATCATGGTCGTGTAAAAGCGATTGCTGATGGCGCTAGAGAGGGAGGACTTCAATTTTAATTTTAAACTATTCAAATAAAGATACATGTCAAAAGTACTTACCAATAAAGTAAAGCCCGGAGAACTCGAACTGAAAGAAAAAGTTGTGGCGATCAATCGTGTGGTAAAAACTACAAAAGGTGGTCGTACCTTCAGTTTCTCTGCTTTGGTTGTGGTGGGCAATGGTGCCGGAGTTGTAGGACACGGATTGGGTAAAGCCAAGGAAGTGCAAGAGGCGATCACAAAAGGTATTGAAGATGCCAAAAAGAATTTGATCAAAGTTCCGATTATGCATGGAACTATTCCGCACGATCAACTTTCAAAAGAAGGAGCTGCTAAAGTATTGATCAAGCCCGCTGCGCATGGTACAGGTGTGATTGCCGGAGGCAGTATGCGTGCTGTATTAGAAAGTGCTGGTGTAACAGACGTGTTAGCTAAATCATTGGGTTCTGCCAATCCGCACAATGTGGTGAAGGCTACCTTCAGAGCTTTGGCTACATTAAGAGAGCCAATCTCTATTGCCAGAAAAAGAAACCTTGGATTGAAAAAGGTGTTCAACGGATAATTCCGATTTAAAAGATTACTAATCATACAAAGATGAAAAAGTTAAAAATTACACTTGTTAAAAGTCCGATAGATCGCCCGGAGCGTCAAAAGCTTACGCTGAAAGCGTTAGGACTGAATAAAACAAATTCTGCCAAAGAGGTGGAAGCCACACCCCAGGTGTTGGGCATGATTCAAAAAGTGAATCATCTTTTGAAAGTTGAAGAACTTGCATAACATTATTTATTAAGCGAGGGGTGATTCCCCGTAAGTATAAAATCAATAAAAATGAAACTTCACAATCTGAAACCTGCCAAAGGTTCTACACACAAAGAAAAAAGATTAGGTAGAGGGGAAGCATCCGGAAAGGGTGGTACTTCTACAAAAGGAAATAAAGGGGGCCAAAGCCGTGCCGGTTACAAAAGTAAAATGGCGCATGAAGGTGGACAGATGCCTATTCAACGTCGTATTCCCAAGAGAGGATTTAAGAATCCAGACAGAGTGGAATACAAAGTATTTAATCTCGGACAAATCGAACAGTTAGTAGAGAAATACGGATTTGCAGACTTCACTCCTGAAAATTTATATACCAATGCATTGGTTAGCAGAAAAGATCTGGTGAAAGTATTGGGTAACGGAGAAATCAAAACTAAATTGAATTTCAAAGTACATGCCGTTAGTGCCAAAGCGAAAGCTGCGATTGAAGCTGCCGGTGGTGCTGTTGAAATTGTGAAGTAATTTTCCCGATATTTGCTGCGTCTGTCTTTTGACCGGCATCACATTAAACGATTCCATTTCAGTGAAAAAACTACTTCAGACCCTTAAAAATATCTGGTCGATCACAGAGTTGAAAGACAAGATCGTGTATACTGTTCTGTTGTTGTTGGTATACCGCGTGGGTGCACACATTGTTTTACCAGGTGTGGATCCAGGCGCCCTCAGTCAGTTAAATACCAAAGCCAAAGAAGGTATATTGGGAATTTTTGACTCCTTTGCAGGTGGTGCGTTTTCAAGCGCCTCCATTTTTGCATTAGGGATCATGCCCTATATCTCTGCTTCAATCTTCATGCAATTGATGAGTATTCTGATCCCTCAGTTTCAGAAAATGCAAAAAGAAGGAGAGAGTGGAAGAAAGAAAATTAATCAGTGGACTCGTTATCTTACAGTCATAGTAACCATATTTCAGGCCAGCGCTTATGTTGCTTATTTGAGAGATCCTCAGGTTGCAGGTGCCGCCATTTTAGAATCATTCGGTGCGTATTTCTGGTTATCTACCACGATTGTACTTACTGCAGGTACCATGTTTGTAATGTGGCTGGGTGAGAGAATTACCGATAAAGGGTTAGGAAATGGTACTTCACTAATCATCATGATCGGTATCTTGGCCCGTTTCCCTGCATCAGTGGCAGCGGAATTCGATTCGAAAATGAATCGTGGCGGTGGTGGTTTGCTGATCTTCATGATTGAGATTGCAGTATTCATTGCCGTGATCATGGGATTAATCATATTGGTACAAGGGGTAAGAAAGATTGCAATCAACTATGCAAAGCAAGTGGTAGGAAATCGTCAGTTTGGGGGTGCCCGTCAGTTTTTACCGATTAAAGTGAACAGTGCCGGTGTGATGCCTATCATCTTCGCGCAGGCCATCATGTTCCTTCCTACTTTATTGACCGGTTTTCAGTCTACCAAAGGATTGGCAGCTGTGTTAAGTGACCACGGGAATTTGTGGTACATGCTGATCTATTCTATTATGGTGATTGGATTTACCTTCTTATATACTGCGCTTATTTTCAATCCCAAGCAAATTGCAGATAACTTAAAACAGAATAATGGTTTTATTCCCGGTGTAAAACCCGGACAGCCAACGGCCGATTACATTGGATCAGTGATGGATAAGGTTACTTTACCCGGCGCGATCTTTCTTGCACTGGTAGGTATATTACCCGGTATTGCGAAGAATATTGGAGTGACTAGTGGTTTTTCAACATTCTTTGGAGGCACTTCATTGCTGATCATGGTGGGTGTGGTACTGGATACTTTACAACAGATCGAAACGCATTTGTTGATGCGTCAGTATGATGGATTGATGAAAGGTGGAAGGATACAGGGCAGACAGACAGCCGCTGCTTCTGAGATGTAATAAATTTTTTTGAAAGATATTGCCCCGGCCGGAGGCCGGGGTTTTTTATGGAAACAGGCTGATGGTTATTAGTTGATAGTTGTGGGTTGGGAGTTCAAATCGTTTTTCGTTCATCGAAAAATAGAACAACGAACAACCAACAACGAATAATCAACAACAAACAACGAAAAAAATGATTCACTATAGAACTCCTGCGGAGATTGAACTGATTCGTAAAAGTGCTTTGCTGGTTGGCGAAGCGATTGCGTCCGCCTGCGCGTTGATCAAACCCGGTATCACAACGATGCAGTTGAACGCGCAGGTGGAAGATTTCATTGTTAAAAATGGAGCGGTCCCTTCTTTTAAAAATTATAAAACCTATCCCTACGCTACCTGCATTTCTGTAAATGATGCGGTGGTACATGGATTTCCCACCAATGAACCTTTAAAAGAAGGGGATGTGGTTTCTATCGATGCCGGTGTGTATCTCAACGGTTATCATGGCGACAGCGCCTATACCTTTCTGCTGAAAGGAAATAATTTAGAAGCTGTTAAAAAACTTTTACACGTTACAAAAGAATCATTATACCTCGGCATACAAAAAGCTGTCCACGGAAATAGGGTGGGAGACATTTCTTATGCCATTCAGTATTTTACTGAAAAAGAAAACGGATACGGTGTGGTCAGAGAATTGGTAGGTCATGGTATCGGAAGAAACTTACACGAAGATCCGCAGGTGCCTAATTTCGGTAAAAGAGGTACGGGCTCTAAACTAAAAGAAGGTATGGTTATTGCCATAGAACCTATGATCAATTTGGGGACAAAGGATGTTTTTCATGATCAAGACGGATGGACAGTGAGAACCACCGATCGTCAACCCTCTGCCCACTTCGAACATACCGTTGCAATTCAAAAAAATAAAGCAGATATACTTTCTTCATTTGCAGTTATAGAAGCAGCTGAAAAAGCAAATGCGTATTTGGATAGTTCTTATGGTGTAGTGTAATAGTGCAAGGCATTGTAATATTTACGCATCATTCTACATCCCTATATAATAATCAAATAAATTCTCTTTAGAGCTCAATCTCATTTTTTCCCTAAGTCTGTAGCGCGTGATCATGTTCATTTACCACACCCCTTTTTTTGAAATCTTATCTGAATTCACTAATTTTATTTTGGTATTAAAAAGAAAGAATGTCTTTTTCTAGATTACATTCTGTACCAACTTTCTTTATTTTCATCCAAAAAAATCACATGCTTCGTTTTGCTTTTATTCTGACCGTATTGGTCATGCTTCCCTTTTCTGTTTTGCTGTCTCAGATTTCATCCAGTTGGGAGACTTTATTGAATGGGCAGGGTGATTTTGGAGACCGGTTAAACACTGTTGTTGCGGACATCAATAATAATGTGTATGCAGCAGGATATACAGTTAATCCCAATACAGATCGGGATTTTCTGATCATAAAATATAATGCACAGGCCCAAGTTCAATGGCGTAAAGTTTTTTCTGCACCCGGAAATGGTCCGGATGAAGCCAAAAAGATTTTACTGCATCCCAATGGCAATATTCTTGTTACCGGCTATGGTAATAATAAGTCAGTTGGAAATGATTTTTGGACAATCATGCTTAATCCTTCAGGTGATACATTATGGACCCGGCTTTATAATAGTCCAACTACTAATCTTTATGATGAGCCTAATGGAATTGCCATTGATGGTCTGGGTAATATTATCATAACCGGTGAAAGCGATCAGGACCCTACGCCATTTTTAAATAATGATTTTCTTACCATTAAGTATAACAGCTCTGGTACATTGTTATGGGCTGTACGATATAATGCGACAGCCAATAACAATGACAGATCTGTAGCGGTTACAACAGATGCTACAAATAGCATTTATATTACTGGCCGTTCATTCAACGGTAATGATGATGATTATGTAACGATTAAATACAATGCAGATGGTGTGCAGCAATGGTTGAGGTCATTTAATAATGGAGGTACGGATCGACCTGTTGCGATCGGTACAGATAATACAGGCAGAGTATATGTTACGGGCAGATCAAGTAATGGAACAGATGATGATTATAGAACAATATCGTATAATTCATCCGGAACACAGCTATTCAGTGTTTTTTATGATGTTGCTGGTCAGGATCGTCCTGTAGAAATGGTCGTATTGCCAGCCGGAGGTTGTATCGTTACGGGTAGAAGTGACGGTAATCCCACGGTTGGAATCAATTATGACATTCATACGGTTGCTTATTCGGCTACTGGGGCTAGATCATGGGTGGGCATCTATGCAGGAGCAGCGGCCAATGATGATATTCCTGTGGCTATGGCATTGACCTCAGACGGGAAAGCAGTTGTTACAGGATTTACGGATCGTGATAATACAATTGCTATTAGTAACGATATGGTACTCTTGCAATATTCCACAACAGGTGCTAATCTGATCACACAGACATTTAACGGAGCAGCCAATAAAGATGAAGAAGGGGAAGGCGTAACTGTCTCTTCCAATGGGAATATTGTTGTGGCAGGTTTTACTTCAGATATCAATGCACAGCGAAATGCATTGCTTCTGATGTACAATGGAAACACGACTCCGCTTGCACAAAATATATGGACAGGCGTAGGTGATAATGGAGAAAATATTCGTCAGCTTACAACGGATGCAAACGGTAATGTGTTTTTCTGTGGCTACTCAGTCACACAGGATAATAACAGAGATTTTTACTTTGGAAAATTAAATAGTGCGGGTTCGTTGGATTGGTCAAAAGATACCACAGGTTCTCTTTTTGGAAGTGATGAGGAGGCGAATGCAATCGCACTTGATGTTGCAGGCAACCTCGTTGTTAGTGGTTATCTTAAAAACTCCGGTACATCTTCTGATGTCTATGTAGAGAAATACACAAGTGCGGGTAGTCGCATATGGAATTTTCGTTATGATAGTCCGATCAGCGAATCGGATCGTTCATCAGATATGGTACTAGATAATGCTGGGAATATTTATTTATGCGGCAAGACAGATGTAGACCCCTCATGGCAGGTTAATGATGATATCCTTACAATAAAGGTAAGTAATACAGGTTCCATTCTCTGGACTGCTTCCTATACGGCCACCTCGCTTCTTGATAAAGCACAATTTGTTCGACTCAATACTGCTGGTGAAGTGATTGTGGCGGGAGTATTGCAAAACGGAACAAACGATAATGTTATTGTAATAAAATATAGCAACGCCGGAGTTCAGCAATGGGTAAAAATTTTAGATTTTCGGGGTGGAATTGATAAGCTGAATGATATAGTGCTTGATAATTCCGGGAATATTTATCTAACAGGCCAGTCGCAGTTAAGCAGTGGTTCCTCTGATTATGATGCCTTTGTTTGTAAACTAGATAATGCCGGTTTGCAGTTGTGGATCAAGTATATAGGTGTTGTAGGAAATGGGTTGGATGAAGGAATATCTTTAGCGCTGTCTTCCGATAATACAATATGGGTAACCGGACATCAGGATGCAGATGCCGGAATAAATGTGAATCTTGATGTTTTCTTAATGCGTTATGATGCATCCGGAAATAATTTACTAACCAATCCTGTTTTGTATCAAACACCAAATTCAGATGAGGCTGATGATATTGTTCTTATGAATAATAATGAACCGTGTCTGGCTATTCATACCAATACAGCAACAGGCGGTGATATTGATTTCTCACTTCGCTTACTGTTATTGAATAACAATATATTGACGCAAGCTTATCAAAGAAATATATCGGATACAATTGATGTGGCTAATCTGCTTTTATGGAATACTACTTTGAATTCCTTATTCGTAGGAGGAAGTTCATGGACTTTAAATGGGCAAAGAGATGCGCTGATTGGAAAATATACTCGTATTCCAACCGGACTAAATGAATTCTCTTCTTTGAATGTATCTGCTTATCCGAATCCTATCAGTGATTATTTAATCCTGAATGGTCTACCGGATTCTGATTCATGGCTGCATGTTTGGGATCAGAGTGGAAAGTTGATTCATCAGGAAAAAATCGCAAGGGGGATGCAAACAAAAAATCTTAATTGCTCCGAATGGATTCCGGGTGCGTATATATTAAGGCTATTCAATCAGAAAGCGGCTAAAACACTTCAGGTGATAAAAAAATGATTTCTATATTAATAACTATTCAAATATGAAAATTAAAAAATCCCTCGTTACCCAATTTTTAAAAGAGTATAAAATTGTAAAAGAAGGGTATGAAAACTATTTGCCAAAAGCCGGTGATGTTGCTTTGTTTGAAATTATTGAGATAGGCAAGCATCAGTCCATGCAATCGGATTCCAAACGAAGTGTTTCCATATTTAACAGTGATCAGATACTTGCAGCTTTTGCTGACAGATACGCTACATCTCAATTTGAAGGCTATGTGCCTACAGAGATTTTGCCGGAATATCATATTCTTGGTGCCGGCGGTGTAATTGGAATTGTAAAATCAAAAAATGCATCACTTGAGGATATTGAACCAACAACTGTTAAATGGTTGGGTTATGCGGTAGATGATTCAGGACAAATTGTCAACACCAAATTTTATGGGATGACACGTCCCCACTTTGATGCTAAAATAAAAGGGCCTAAAGTGATTCTTTCTCTGGGTGCTACTATGGACAGCGGTAAAACAACAACAGCTGCATTTCTAACGAGAGGTTTGTATTTGGAAGGGAAAAAGGTTGGTTTCATTAAGCTGACGGGTACGGCTTTTACCAAGGATAAAGATTTTGTTTTTGATACGGGTGCTATGTTTACACTTGATTTTTCTGATGCGGGGTATCCAAGCACCTGTACCGTCCCTGTATCGGAAATCCTG
>CAZZJD010000033.1:0-10810 GCA_964654305.1 uncultured Chitinophagaceae bacterium | reverse complement strand
GAAAGGGTTTTGCTCCTTTTGTATCATAGAAGTAGTCGTCTTTTACAACTTTTAATTTATTTTTCTTTCTTTGATTGGGTGAGAATAGATTTAACGCCGTGTTATAAAGTTGATGTAGTGGTTTACCAGGGTCGATTCCTTTTCTGAGAGAGAAAATATAAAAAACACCTATCGCTGCTCCGGCAAGGTGGGAGAGATGGAAGGGGAAAGCTTTGCCCGCCAATCCTGCAAAATCAATCAAAATATAGATCAGTGTAATAATCCATATAGGAATACCCCCACCGATTAGTGGGAATACACGATATTGAGGAGCGAGCATGGTGCCTGCCACTGCAATCGCCATAACAGCGGCTCCACTGCCGGATAATACAAGTAAATCTGCTTCAGTAGAAAAAGCTGGGATTGTATTGAGGGAAAGTATCCAGATGATTGCGCCAATCCATCCGCCATAAAGATATAAGGGGGCGGTATGCTTTTCGCCTGCCAGGTCCTGTAATAAAAACCCAAATCCCCATAAAAATAGCATGTTTCCGATCAGTTGCCAGATTCCGTTATGGACAAAAATATTGGTAAAAAAAGTCCAGGGCTTGTAGAGGAAAGACGTAAAATTTCCTGGCATCGTGAAATGATGTAATACTTCTGTTTCGTATTCATACAACTCACTATTCCCAAGCAGATAGGCGATTTGAATGAAATTCAGGATTACAAAGAGAATCAGGTTAAGAGCAATCAGCATGACAAGCGGATTGCTTTCGTTTAATAAATTTCTTCTTTGCTTTCCGTACATAATTTAATTAATATGATGAATCAGTAAAAGGTTTCTCTTCTTGTTTTATTCCAGTGCCATACGAGGAGAAAGCCAATGAGGGCTCCTCCCAGATGTGCAAAATGTGCCACATTGCCTCCGCTGTTTCGAATGCCCATCCACAATTCTGCTCCAGCATATAAAATTACAAACCACTTAGCTTTAATGGGAAAGAAAAAGTAGATATAGATATATGTGTTTGGAAATAAAAATCCGAAGGCAGCCAGTGCACCGAATACAGCACCAGAAGCACCTACCGTGGGCACGTCTAGACTAATTCGTTGATAATCTTTTACCAGCGTTTGTGCTTGATCAATGAAATTGATTTCGTTAGGATACCCTTTCCAGCTATCCATTAAGGCGCCGATATCAACGGCTGAGTAGAATCGAAAAATTGAGGGATTGGCTTTTAAAAAATCTTTTAGCTTTCCGGGGGTTGACTGCATCAGAAAGTCATTAACATCATTTGCAAGCGCATGATATTCCAGACTCAATGTGACCAGATGAAGAGCGGCGGCCCCCAGTCCACATAAAAAATAAAAGATTAAAAAGCGTTTCGCGCCCCAGAGATTTTCGAGGAGATTTCCAAACATCCACAACGCAAACATGTTGAAAAAGAAATGAAAGAAATCGCCATGCAGAAAAAGGTGGGTGATGAGTTGGTGCGGACGAAAATGTGACGATTCAAAATTGTGAAGGGCAAAGAAGTCGGTCACCCAATCGTTCATACCCCACATTTCTGTTGTTTTCTGGGCCAGCAGTACCAGTCCATTAATGATCATCAGATTTTTAATAACGGGAGGTAACACATCGAAGCGGCCGGGTCTGATTTGTTGGTAGGTCACATAGAAAATTTAGTAGGGCAAAGGTCGAGAAAAGTTAAAAGTTAAAAGGTAAAAGTTGGAAGATATTTTTCTTCACTTTTAAGTAGCACCTAAAGAACAAAAGCCAACCGAAGGTGGTCAACCATGCTTTAATACCAGAGCTGCGACATTTTCAATATGATGTGTATGGGGGAATAGATCAATCGCCTGCAGTTGTTCGACACGGTATTTTGTGTACAGCAGCTGAAGATCGCGCGCCTGGGTGGCGGGATTACAGCTTACATAAACGATACGGGGCGCTTCTATATCCAGTAATTTTTGCACTAAAGCCGCGTGCATGCCTGCACGCGGGGGGTCGGTAATGATCACATCCGGTCGGCCATGTATCTGAAAGAACTCGTTTGTACAAATATCTATTACATCTCCGGCAAAGAAATGAGCATGATCAATATCATTAAGTGCTGCGTTAATATGTGCATCATCAATCGCTTCTTTTATCACCTCTACTCCAACGATTTTTTTGGCGGCATCGCTGCAGAAAATACCAATACTGCCGGTGCCGCAGTACAGATCATAGAGGGTTTCTTTACCTGTGAGTGCGGCAAAGTTGCGCGTGATCTCATATAGTTTTTCAGCCTGTTTGGTATTGGTCTGGAAAAATGATTTGGGTCCGATCTTAAAGAGGTACTTACCTAGCCTTTCTTTAATGTATCCATTTCCAGAATAAATCTGTGGTTGAAGATCGTTAATACTATCGTTTTTCTTGGTATTGATAGTATAAAGTAATGTTGTAACAGAAGGGAATGTCTTCACTATGGCATCCAGTAAAGCTTCCCGAGCTAGCGGTTCATCATAACCGAAACAGATATTTATCATCACTTCGCCAGTGGTAGCGACCCGTACAATCATAGTACGCAACCAACCTTCATGAGCCCGGAGATTATAAAATGTATAATTGTTCTTGATGGCAAAATCTCTTACAAAATTTCTAATGGCGTTGGTCGGCTCATGCTGCAAATAACAGTTCTGAATGTCAATTACTTTATCGAAATAACCCGGAACATGAAATCCGGCAGCCGGTTCATAGGGAAAGCGAACTTCTTCGGGCAGTTTTTTTCTTTCTTCCATCTCTTCAACAGTAAGGTATCTTCTGTTACTGAAAGTGAATTCAAGTTTATTGCGATAGTTTTTTGTGTCGGATGATCCTGCTATGGGCAAAGGTTGAGGGAGCTCAATTTTTCCGATTCTTTGCAGGTTGGAGGCTACCTCCCTTTCTTTAAAGCGCAGCTGATCTTCATAAGGAAGCATCTGCCATTTGCAACCTCCACATATCCCAAAATGATCACAAAAAGGAGTCACTCTGTTAGATGCGTATTTATGATAATATATAGCCTTTCCTTCCGCCCAGTCTTTTTTGCTTTTGTGTAAACGAATATCAATGACATCTCCGGGTACCGCCCCATCGATGAAAACAACTTTCCCGTCTACGCGGGCAATGGATTTCCCTTCTGCTGCATAATCTTCTACAGTAATTTGATGTAAAATTCGATTTTGGGGCTTTCTGCGCATGGCGCAAAAGTACTTATGTGACTTTGCATTTCTTTAACGCAGCGAGCATCATTTTTAAATAACTTTGGCCAACGTTTTTGGTTATGAGAATATTTATACTTGGTTTATTTATCCTTTCTTCATCTATTGCTCATTCGCAAGCATATAAGATCAAGGCTCAGTATGTTTATCAACCCGATAGCTATATCTATTTAGGGTATTACTTCGGCGAAAAAAAATTTCTACTTGATTCTGCCAAAATTGAAAAGAATGGTAGCGCAACCATCGCTGGCGTTAAACCACTTACCGGCGGGTTATATATTATTGTAGATCCACAAAAAGCAAGATATTTTGATGTGGTAATCGATAAAGAACCCTTTTTTGAAGTTTTGATTGATACGGCCTTTGTCCTTGAGTCAGTAAAGGGTTCCACAGAAAACACTCAACTTGAAACGTATAAACAGGCAACAGCCAACATATTTAAGGATTATCCCCTATGGCAGTCGCAACTCAAAGAGGCAAAAAGCAAGAAGGACAGCACAGGGATACAGGAAAAAATTTCCGGTGCCGTCAGAAAGGCAGAACAGTGGAGAGACAGCTTTGTGATCAAGAATCCTGACAGCTATGTTTCTCTATTATTCAGAATGATGGGTGAGCCTGTTTATGATCTAAAAGAGGCGAAAACGAAAGAAGATACAGTGTCTGTATTTCAAGAGTTTAAAAGAAATTACTGGAAAGATATTCCCATTGGAGACCCGCGGATATTAAGAACCCCCATGTTTGAAAGTAGGGTAACGAAATATATGGAGCAGATTGTCCCTCGTGACCCCGACAGCATGAAAGCAGAGATCGATAAATTTATTTTGTATGGAAGGTCTGACACAACAATGTTTAAGTATTATGTGAGTCGTTTTACCAATGAGTACATGAATCCTAAATTCATGGGGTTAGATGTGATTTTTCTACATCTATTTGAAAAATATTATCAAACCAATCAGGTTACCTGGTTGGACAGCAAAGACAAGGAGTTGATTTATAACAGAGCCTATAATCTGATGGGTAATATTGTGGGTAAGCCTGCAGCAGAATTAAATCTGCTCGACACACTGGCAAGGCC
Source organism: uncultured Chitinophagaceae bacterium (assembly GCA_964654305.1). GTDB lineage: Bacteria > Bacteroidota > Bacteroidia > Chitinophagales > Chitinophagaceae > Lacibacter. The sequence goes on along the minus strand of CAZZJD010000033.1, from coordinate 6,516 downwards.
TAAAAGTTTATATTCGATCACAGCTCCTTATACTTTACTCGTTTTCTGGGATCCGGATTGCGGACATTGTCGCGAACAGGTTCCACTCATTGACAGCCTGTTTAATGCTGAATGGAATAAAACGGGTCTGAAACTCATTGGGGTGCTGGTAGACACCATTAGGAAGGATAACAGTCACTGGCCTGCTGTACGAAAAAAATGGGTTCAGTTCATTGCGGATAAAAAACTGAAAGGATGGGAACATTGGTATGAATCACTGGACATGCGGAATGAAAATATCAAAAACAATATTCCTAACTTCAGACAGAATTATGATGTTTACCAAACCCCCACAATATATTTGCTTGACGCAAATAAAAATATCATAGCGAAAAAAATTTCACCCGAACAAATTCATGATTTTTTGGAGTTTCAAAAAAACAAATCGGGAGATCCCAAAAAATAACTACAGAGTTAAAAAACAATTAAGAATATGTTGCGCACAAGTTTACTTTTATGCATTGGGTTAACTATCTCGTATCTAGGAACAAGTCAAACCTTATTTCGATTTGGAAACCATTCGGTATCTAAAGAAGAATTCAAGAGAGCGTATTCTAAAAATAATACCGGCATCAACTCTGATGCTGCCATGCGAGAATATTTAGACCTTTATGTAAAGTTTAAATTAAAGGTTCAGGCAGCGAAGGACCAGAGATTAGATACGCTGGCCAGTATTAAAAATGATGTTGCCGGATTTCGAGCGCAAATGGCAGAGCAGTATATGCAAAAACTCCCATTTAGAAAAGCAATGATCGAACAGGCGGTTGAAAGAAGCAAGAATAGAATTGAAATTTCGCATGTTTTCATTGAATACGGATCTGACTCACTGTTGGCAAAAAAAGCGATAGAAAAAGCTTACAATCAGCTGCAACAAGGGGCTGATTTTGCCATTACATCAAGAAATTTTTCTACAGATCCTTATGTGAAGGCGAAAGATGGATATGTTGGATATATATCTGCTTTTTCGTTGCCTTATGATTTAGAAAATGTGGTTTATGGATTGAAGGCCGGATCTTTTTCAAATCCGGTTGCCGGTAAAAACGGATGGCATATATTTAAAGTAACTGATATAAAAAACAATGCAACCCTATTAAAGGCGGCACAGATCTTTATTACTTATGCTGAGAATGCTACACAGGAAGAAAGATCAAAAGCACAGCAAAAAGCAGACAGTATCTACCAGTTATTATTAAAGGGAGCCGATTTTGGAAAGCTGGCTTTAGAAAACAGTAATGATAAGTTTACCTACCAAAATGAAGGAGTTGTGCCTTTGTTTAGCTACACAGATGATGATCCGAGCTTTTCAAATATCGCCTTTTCCTTAACGCGCGAAGGAGATTTCAGCAAACCATTTCAGACATCCTCTGGATGGCATATTCTTAAGCTGATAGCAAAGGAAGCATCCAAAACAGATCTTAACAATTCGGATATACTTGAACAATGGACACAGAAAGTAAGCCAGAGTGAGAGAATGAAAGAAGTTACTGCAAACGAAAAGGATGCTATAAGAAAAGCCGGTGGATATAAATCTTTTTCTTATGATGAGTCCGCTCTTTGGAAATTGACAGACTCTACGCTTGAAGCAAAAGATTATGTAAGCATATATAAAGCCAATAAGCAAAAAAAACTATTCCAGTTAACGGAACAAACGATTACGGTAACAGACTGGCTAAAGTATGTAAAAGATAAGAAGATGGCAGCTGGCAGTAATGCGCTAGACGGATATGGAGAATTGATGCAAGCGTTTACAGAAAGTACGGTTACTCAGTATTATAAAGATCATCTTGAAAAAATCAATCCCGACTTTAAATTTCAGATGCAGGAATTTTTTGAGGGAAGTTTATTGTTTGAGGTAATGGAGAGAAATGTCTGGAGCGTAGCTTCGTCAGACACGAACGGTTTAAAAACATTTTATTCTACCCATGCTGGTCAGTATATCTGGAAGAAAAGTGTCTCTGCCATAATATTCAATTGTGCGGATTCGGCTACGGCCAATAAGATACATAGTGATATGCAAAAGGATCCGTTGCAATGGAAACAATATGCTGAAGCTTCAAATGGGTATGCATTGGTTGATAGTAGTCGTTTTGAAATTTCGCAATTACCTACAGAAGAAAAGTTAATATCAAAAGCATGGTTGTCGTCTGTGGTGAATAATCCCAACGATGGTTCTTCCTCTTTCTGTTATGTAGCACAGGTTCATCCCGAAAATGAGCTACGTAATTTTGATGAGGCCAAAGGATTAGTAATAAACGACTATCAGCTTTTTCTGGAAGAAAAATGGTTGAATGAACAAAAGAAAAAATATCCGGTAAAAGTAGATGATGCCGTGTTTAAAACACTATCTAAATAGATTGTCCTGCATATTTAAATATTTCAACTCTTTTCTATACTAATTTTATAGGAAAATGGGTACAAAATGCCTTTACAGCCAAAGACTTTTGTAAATTTGTCACCCCAAATGGAGATATGGATGAACAAAACCATGGGTTTATTTATTAAGTAAGTATTCAATTATTAGATTATGGCTGAAACGACAACCGCTCCCAATACATTGACTGCCAAGGATTTTCAAACAGATCAGGAAGTACGCTGGTGTCCCGGCTGCGGAGACTATTCTATTTTGGCACAGGTGCAAAAGATCATGCCTACACTGGGTATTCCCCGTGAAAATATTGCGATTATCAGTGGGATAGGCTGTAGCAGCCGTTTTCCTTATTATATGAATACCTATGGCATGCATTCGATCCATGGGAGGGCAACCGCTATTGCCAGCGGACTGAAAGCTTCACGTCCCGACCTGACGGTGTGGATCGTTACCGGCGATGGTGATGCATTAAGTATTGGAGGAAATCATACCATTCATCTGCTCAGAAGAAATTTTGATGTTAATATATTATTATTCAACAATCAGATCTACGGATTGACGAAGGGACAGTATTCGCCAACATCGGAAGAAAATAAAATTACCAAGAGTACCCCTTACGGCAGTTTAGATCATCCCTTCAATCCGTTGGCGTTAGCCATGGGTGCCGATGCTTCTTTCATTGCCCGCAGCATGGACAGGGATCCCAAGCATTTGCAGGAAATGCTACTTCGTTCACATGCTCATAAAGGAGCTTCCTTACTGGAGATCTATCAGAACTGTAACATCTTTAATGATGGTGCTTTCGAAACATTTACGGAAAAATCAACTAAGGCTGATGAGGCATTGTTCCTGGTCCAAGGACAGCCACTGGTGTTTGGTGTAGCACAGAATAAAGGAATCAAGCTTGATGGATTCAAGCCTGTAGTGGTTAATCTAGATGAGGGTCACAGTAAAGACGATCTGTGGATTCATGATGAAAAAGATTTCTATAAGGCGCAGATCCTGGTGCGCATGTTTGATGATCCGCGCATTGCCGGTCATCTTCCTAGACCTTTCGGTGTATTATTTGAAACGGAACGCCCCTGTTATGAAGAGATGATGCAATTGCAGATCGATGAAGTGATAGCTGCAAAGGGCAAAGGCAATCTCGATAAGCTTTTACGAGGCAACGAAGTGTGGGAGATTGTGGGGTAGCAGTTGTTGGTTGTATGTTGTGGGTTGTAGGTTTTTTTGGGATTCTTGTTAAGATATATCCCCCTCTGGAGGGGGACATAGGGGGAGGATATTATTGAAATGACTCGTCTTAAATAGTAAATTTTTTCTTCAAACACCTAAATCATAACCTATGCTACCTAAAGAATGGAAAACACAAACCATTTTATATCATGGAGATATTATTATTTATTAAAGAGACTCCGCGTCTCATAGCCACAGAGGGCGTCATGTTGAGCGACTGCGAAACATCTCATTAGTTGAAGCGCTTTCCATCAGGAGATCCTTCGCATACGCTCAGGATGACGCTTCCGAAATGTGTGGCTTTGGGAAGGCAGAACGCGCGGAACAATCGGGTTTGCCCGTCATGTTGAGCATTAGCGAAACATCTCATGAATCGAATACTGCTCCATTAGTAGATCCTCCCGACAAATCGGATTATATCCCGTTCACGCTTTGCTACGGGAGAGACAGGATGAGGCCGGTTACTTTCTTTGTTTCAATGAAAAAGAAAGTAATTTGAGAAATTATTATCTTCGGTATAAGCCTAAAGAATATGTATTTGAGGGACAATTTGGGGGGAGATACTCTGAGCGAAGTATAGATATGGTTTTAAAGAATGCCGTTAAAGCAGCCGGGATCAGAAAAAATATCAATCTGCACATGTTGCGTCATAGTTATGCCACTCATCTACTGGAAGCCGGAACGGATCTGCGTTATATACAGGAGTTGTTGGGGCATAAGAGTCCGAAGACAACACAGATATATACCCATGTGAGCAGGGAGGCGTTGGGGCGAATACAAAGTCCTTTTGATAAACTAAACATTAAATAAAGTTATTAGGATGCAACTCGTTTTAGAAAAATACTGCACAATAATATCTAGGCATATATGGTTAGATGCAATGAATTCAAAATGAGTTGCGTGGATAAGTGAGTTATAAGTAATGCTTTTGACGCACTACTAACCATAAACCGAATGAATAAAAAAATATAATTCATAAAAATGACAAACAAAAGACTGACAATTATTCAAAAATCACTAAAGATATTCTTATTACTTTTTATTAGTGCATGTTCTAGCCGTGAATCGATTGACTTTGTAATTAAGGATGTAAAATTATTTGATGGTAACAATGTTATAGAGCATGCTAATGTTTATGTGAAAGATGGTTTAATATCAAGAATTAAAAACAACGAGGAAACAATAACTTGTAATTATAAATACCTGATTGATGGCAACAATAAAACTTTAATACCAGGTTTAATAAATGCACATGCTCATATTCTAAATTCAAAAAATCTAAAAGAATCTGCCCAAGCAGGAATACTTACAACGCTCGACCTTAATTGTTTAACAGAAGATTCAATTGCGATTTATAAAAACCTTAATGATTCAGCTCAATATGCATATTTCTATACATCAGGTGTTGGAGCAGATATGCCTAATGCAGTACTCAAGCACCTTTCAGGCGGTCAATACACTCCTTCCCAACTCAATAGTAAAATTGACGTTGAAAAATATATCGCAAATGGAATTAAGAACAAGGTTAGTTATATCAAAATATTTCAAGACTCAAGATTACCTGAAAAATTTAGTGCTTCCATTTTTAAAACTCTAATTGATGAAACACATAAGCATAATATGGTTACGACGGTTCATACAGAAACACTGCATGATGCGATTTTTGCATTTGATAACGGGGCTGACATTTTAGCCCATGCTTGGGTTGATAGTTTAATCTCGGATAGTGAATTGGCAAAGTGGAATTCAAGGGAATTTTATGTTACACCAACTTTCTTAATTCATAGTATTATCATTGATAAAATGCATCCGAAAACTTATCTGACTATGGAACTGATGCTCAATGAAATTAATCGATTACATAAATCTGGTATAAAAATATTAGCAGGTACTGACGCACCAAATTTGGGCATTAATTTCGGTACTGATTTGTATAAAGAACTTGATTTTTATGTTAAAGCAGGAATGACATCGGAAGATGCCTTAAAGACTGCAACTATTAATCCAGCAAAAGCATATAAATTAAAAGACAAAGGAGTTATTAAAGAAGGACTTAGTGCAGATTTTGTCTTAATAAACGGAGACATTTTAAAAGACATTCAACAATTGAATAACATTACAAATATTTGGAAAAGGGGAATTAAAATTAAGTAACATAAATTATTTTTAGAACCTAAAAATAAAATTACAAGAATATCATAAAAAATTACAACAGAGTGTGACCGCCCAACTTATAACAGCACATTTGCAATAGGCTGGGATTCGTGCTCCACAGACAGTTTTGTGGTAGCTGAAAGTTTTGTGCTCCACATAGACATTATTGGTAAAATCCCGCCCATCGCAAATCTGCAAAACGTTATGCGTCATGATTGGGGTACACTGCAAACTCCAAACTGACTTAAAGGAATATTAAATATATTTGCACAATGGGGAAGCTGAAAACCGAATTGTGTAAGCAATAAATAAAAAAATACTCATAATAAATTTGTCTATGAAATTTCAGGAAATCATCTCTAGAGCCTCGTTTGCTATTTTTGGTATCGGTCTAGGCTTTCTCATTGTCAATTCAGGTTATACTCCCTCCGAAAGAATAACAATGCTGGTATTATTTATCGGATTATTACTAACTAATTACGCTAGTTATGCAAAAAAGAAAAATGATAACAATTAACTATTCGCTAATCATGTTGATCTGAAGTTTCTTATCTAATTTTAAGCTTTCATCTTTAATTTTCAAAATCATTTGGCTTAAAGTCGAAAAATTAACTAACTACAGCCAACAGAAGCACAAACGCATAACAGTCGTTTGGCTCAATGACGGGTGACGTGGTTAATTGAACATTCTACCTCGCATCAACTTTTGTGGTGTATTG
>CAZZJD010000032.1:0-11014 GCA_964654305.1 uncultured Chitinophagaceae bacterium | reverse complement strand
TAAAACTATTTTGAAATCAGGATTATACAATTTGGGAACCGGTAAGGCCAGAAGTTTTTTTGATCTCGCAGCGTCTACATTCATAGCCATGCAACTGGATCCTAACATTGAATTTATAGATATGCCAGAAGACATTCGTGATAAATATCAATATTTCACGGAAGCTGACATGCAGAAATTAAAAACGGCTGGCTATAACAAAAAATTCACTTCTCTTGAAGAAGGCGTCCAGGATTATGTACAACAGTATTTGAATAAGGAAAAGTATTTTTGATTTCGGTTATCGTCTCAGAAATTGAATATTTCTTTTGATTCCCTTGAATTTCGATCGTTTCAAAGGAGAGTTTTTAAAAATCTTATTAAAGTTTTCTTCTGTCATTGCTTCCCATTCTGCTTGATTTAAATCGAGTATTTCTGGAATAGGTTTTAGCTCTGATGATTGATGGGGCTTGCTGAATCGATTCCATGGACAAATATCTTGACAAAGATCACAACCGAACATCCAATTTTCAAATTGTCCCTTATGATTTTCCGGAATCATTGCCTCTTTCAATTCAATAGTGAAATAGGATATACATCGACTTGCATCGATCACTTTATCCGGAAGAATTGCATCGGTTGGGCAATGATCAATACATGCATTGCAGCTTCCGCAATAATCTTTAATCAAAGGGGCATCAGGCTCAATTATGAGATCTGTGATAAGAGTTGCAATGAAAAAAAAGGAACCTGATTTTTTATTGATGAGATTTCCATTCTTCCCAACCCAACCGAGTCCGCTTTGTACTGCCCAGCTCCTCTCAAGTACAGGGGCACTGTCAACGAATCCTCTGCCTTGTATATCACCGATTTCCTTTTTAATATTCTGTAAAAGAATTTTTAGTTTTTCGCGTATAATCTCGTGATAGTCTTCTCCATAAGCATATTTCGCAATTTTAGGGGCTTGCTCATTTTGTTTTTCGGAAGGATAATAGTTTAAAAGAAGCGTAATGACGGTTTTGGCTCCAGGGAAAAGTTTCGTAGGATCGATGCGAAGATCAAAATGATTTTCCATGTATTGCATAGTGCCATGCATACCTTTCGCAAGCCATTTTTCCAATCGCCTGGCATCTTCATCCAGCGGCTTCGCTGAAGCGAAGCCGCAATAATCAAACCCAAGATTTGAAGCCTGCTGAATGATATAAGACTTATAATTTGAAGGAGAAATCAAATTAGATTATTGAATACAATTATCAATGATTGATTTTAATTCCCTGTAGGATTTAAATCTGTCTTTTTGATTCAAATTCGTTATAAAAAGTATGGCTGCATATTTTTTTTGATTATCAACCCACGGGAAGCATCCTGATAAACCCGGACTACCAACAGCCATACTTCTTGCCGACTCCGGCACTGCATCTTTTCTGGGAGCTATGGCTAAGGGGTTATCCATCAACCATCCTCCTAATCCATATCCCCATTTACCGGCTTCATCAGGTGAATAACTAATGATACAGTCTCTTCCGATCTTATTCTTCTGCATCTCTTGAATCAAAGCTTTACTGATGATTCTTTTACCATTATAGATGCCATCATTGAGAATCATCTGCAGGAATTTTATATAATCATTCGGTGTGCTCCATGCACCTCCTGCAGCAAACGGAAGGTTTTGTTTCCCAAAATCAGTATCTGTCATACCTAAAGGCGCTGCAATTCTTTCCTTAAAGAGCGTTTCAAAATCTTTTTCACCTACTATCTCCATTACGGCAGCCAGTATCTGCATCCCTGCATTGCCATATCTGAATGATTTACCTGGCTCGCCCTCCATCGGATATTCCGCAATCTGATCCAAATATTCCTTCATGGTTTGTGCTTTTTGAAAGGAAGCAATGGCTTCTCTAAGTCCACCCTCCTTAATGCCTGTAGTATGTGAAAGGCAATGCCATATTTTAATATGCCCTTTACCATACTTTGATAGTGTCGGCAAAAATTTACCAACGGTGTCGCTTAAACGAAATTTATTTGCATCAATAAAAGTCATGGCTAATGCAGCAGTGAACCACTGACTCGCACTCGCAATTCGCGCGCGCGAATCGGTGGTGAAATCTTGCATGAACGCTTCTTCCTCCATATCTTTCAAGCTAGCCCGCATCTTTGCAAATGCTCGCTGCTTCTTATTCATATCATTGAACGCTTCTTGGTATACAATCTGACTGTCTTTCAAAACAACCAATACCGCACGTCCACCAAGTTCTTCCAAATGAAGATTTACCCAATCTCTACCCTTTTCGAAGTTGTATTGTGCTATAGTCGACTGAAAAAATAACAGGAATAATAAAAATAAACTGACGTTCAGTCGGATTCGCTTTGTATTATCTGACATAGTTGCTGAATAATAAAATTGGAGATGCATTTGTGCTTATTAAAGTAAAGTTATTTGAATTGAATTTAATCTTGAAACGGATTATTGATAATTAAAATATTTTATAACATAAATAAAGGCCTGATTTATGAATTTGAACAATTTCACCATTAAAGCTGCGGAAGCTGTGCAACAGGCTCAGCAACTTGCTTTTAATGCAAAGCATGTATCAATTGAAACAGAACACTTGCTTAAAGCACTTCTGGAACAAAAAGACGTGCCGATTGAGTACTTGTTGAAAAAAAATAATGTCACCATCAATTTACTCCATGCCCGATTGGATGAAGGTATAAACAAGCTTCCCAAATCTTCCGCAGAGCCGGCGCAAACCTTGGGGCGAGAAGCCAACAATGCTTTATTGCGCGCGGTTGCACTTTTGAAAAATTTCGGGGACGATTTTGTGACACCTGAACACCTGTTACTTGCACTCATACAAGGCAATGATAGTACTGCGAAAATTCTGAAAGAAGCAGGTTGTACTGATAAAGGCCTGATTACTGCGATCAAAGATTTAAGAAAAGGTGAGACGGTAAAAAGTCAGACTCAGGAAACACAATTTCAATCGTTACAGAAATATGCAAAAAACTTGATTGAAATGGCTCGTCAGGGCAAGCTTGATCCTGTTATAGGAAGAGATGAAGAAATCAGAAGAACGCTGCATATTCTCAGTCGCCGTTCCAAAAACAACCCAATCCTGGTGGGAGAACCCGGTGTCGGGAAAACAGCGATTGCAGAAGGTTTGGCTATTCGTATTATGAACGGAGATGTGCCTGAAAATCTGAAATCAAAAATTATTTATGCCCTTGATATGGGGCAACTCATTGCGGGAGCTAAATACAAAGGCGAATTTGAAGAACGTCTCAAGGGTGTTGTAAAAGAAGTAAGTTCTAGTGAAGGAGAAATCCTTTTATTTATTGACGAAATTCATACGCTGGTAGGTGCTGGTGGTGGAGAAGGAGCCATGGATGCAGCTAATATTCTAAAGCCTGCGCTGGCACGCGGAGAGTTAAGAGCGATTGGAGCAACAACACTGAATGAATATCAGAAATATTTTGAAAAAGATAAAGCGTTGGATCGTCGTTTTCAGAAGGTGATGATAGATGAACCCTCTGTTGAAGATGCAATATCAATTTTACGCGGACTTAAAGATCGTTATGAAACACACCATCATGTGCGCATTAAAGATGAAGCGATTATTGCAGCAGTTGAATTAAGCACACGTTATATCACTGATCGGTTTCTGCCTGATAAAGCAATCGATCTGATCGATGAAAGTGCTGCTAAGCTTCGCCTTGAGATGAATAGTATGCCAGAAGAACTGGATAAACTAGAAAGACAGATCCGTCAACTCGAAATTGAAAGAGAGGCCATCAAGCGGGAACATGACGAAGAAAAGTTAAAGGAGTTACAGACGCAGATTGCAAACCTATCTGTACAGCGTGATACGCTAATGGCCAAATGGAAGGAGGAAAAAGAATTGGTAGATAAAGTACAACAAGCGAAAGCACTTACAGAACAGTTAAAACTTCAGGCTGAAAGGGCGGAGCGTGAAGGAAACTATGGGTTGGTAGCTGAAATTCGATACGGAAAGATCAAAGAACAGGAAAGTCTTATTTCGGAATATAGCAAGCTGCTATCGGATACCACTGAAAAAAGATTACTCAAAGAAGAAGTGGATGCAGAAGATATTGCTGAAAATATATCACGAATGACGGGAATACCTGTTGCAAAAATGATGCAAAGTGAAAGGGAAAAATTATTATACCTGGAAGATGAATTACATCAAAGAGTGGTGGGGCAACAAGAGGCCATAACGGCAGTCGCTGATGCGATCCGCAGAAGCAGAGCTGGGTTGAGTGATCCTAAAAAGCCAATCGGTTCCTTTATTTTCCTTGGCACTACAGGTGTGGGTAAAACAGAGTTGGCAAAAGCACTGGCAGAATATCTGTTTGATGATGAAAGTATGATCACGCGCATCGATATGAGCGAATATCAAGAAAAACATACTGTTTCCCGACTAGTAGGAGCTCCTCCCGGTTATGTGGGATATGAAGAAGGAGGGCAGCTGACCGAAGCCGTTAGGAGAAAGCCTTATAGTGTTGTATTGTTGGATGAGATTGAAAAAGCTCATCCCGATGTATGGAATGTTCTATTGCAGGTGCTGGATGATGGCCGTTTAACCGATAATAAAGGCAGGGTAGTCAATTTTAAAAATACTATCATTATCATGACAAGTAATATCGGTAGTCATTTGATACAGGAGGCTTTTGAGGGGATTTCGGGAGAAAAAGATATTGAGGAGGCGACCGATAAGGCAAAAACAGAGGTTTTACAATTATTAAAGCAAACCGTTCGTCCCGAATTTTTGAATCGTGTTGATGAAATCATTATGTTTGCTCCATTGCTGATGAAACAAATTAAAGCGATCATCGGCATACAACTGAAAAATCTTCAGCAACTTACAGCAGAAAGCGGTATCCATCTTGAGTTTACCGATTATGCTTTGGGATATCTGGCAGAAAATGGATTTGATCCTCAACTTGGGGCAAGACCTCTCAAAAGGTTGATTCAGAAGGAAATAGTCAATGCGCTGAGCAAAAAGATTCTGTCAGGAACCATTGAAAAGAATAAACCGGTTGTAGTTGACGTTTTTGATGGGGTGGTTGTATTTAGAAATGAAGGGGTAGCAGCTTGATTGAACAAACGGTAAATTGTATTGTTCTAATCATTGTAAACCCTTTGAAAACAAGCGTTTATCCTTAAAAAGAAACATTATGGCACAAGCAAAAGGACAAATTCCTGAAATTATACCTACCAAAGATATTTGGGTCGGCAATAAAAATGCGGAAGTTAAACTAGTGATGTACGGAGACTATGAAAGTGAGGTTTGTTCGAAAGCCAATATCATAGTCAATCAGCTACTCGAAAAATATGAGGGGAAATTAAAATTTAATTTTCGTCACTTCCCCCTCACTAAAATTCACCAGCGTGCGCATAAAGCTGCTGAAGCGTCAGTTGGGGCAGCTCAGGAAGGTAAATTCTGGCCTATGCATAATCTTTTGTTTGAGCAACGCCGCCGTTTAGGAACCATTAGTTTGAAAGAATACGCGAAAGAAGTGGGCGTTACGGATAAGAATTTTCTTACCAAGTTGGTGGATTCGGTCTATGGCTGGAGTGTTAGGGCAGATTTGCTTGAGGGAGCAGATAAAGGTATCAAAGATGTACCAGTTTTTTATTTAAATGATGAAATGTATAAGGGGCAGGTAAATCTAAATGCTATTAGCAAGGTTATTGATACTTTATTGAAGCCTAAAAAATCTGTTGCAAAGCCAACCGCCAAAAAAAAAGCATAAATACTCATTAATTTTTATCTGTTAGTGATGTCGCCAGATTTATGGTTTGATTTGGATCTTAAAAAAATCAATACTTATTGTTGGCAGCTTCTCCGTGATGGTGTTACTTCTTATAAAAAACCTTTTCATTTTGGGGTATTCATTACAATGTCGGATATTTTTCCTGAGGCTAGAACCGTGATCGTTAGATCGGTAGATGAAGAAAAAAAGATCATAAGATTCAATACAGATATCCGCTCACCTAAAGTTCGCCAGCTTCAGGAGAATCCAAATGTAAGCTGGTTGTTTTATGATTCTTCTTTACGTATTCAGTTGCGTTGTAAGGCATTTGCCAGTGTACATACGGGAGACGAAATAGCTGATGAGGGATGGAGGCAGTCACGGCTAAACTGCAAACTTACCTATACCTCGCCAAATACTCCGGGTGTGATTCTTGATGAGCCTTTTTTACTGGATTTGAACCGGACTGATGTTTCTGAATTTGAATTGAATGAGGCAAGAAAAAATTTTTCTATTGTTCAAACCAGAGTTGTAAGTATGGATTGGGCTTTTCTGCACTACCAAGGTAATCGGCGTGCTTTTTTTGATTATCAAAATCATCATGAATCATGGATACAAACCTGATGGATAAGGTAAAGGAATATATCAGTAGTTTACATCTTGTCGAACATCCTGAGGGAGGCTACTATGCACGCACTTATGAAAGTGATTTATGTATTCAAAAAAATGCTTTACCGAGAGATTTTTCAGGAGATCGAAAGGTTTCCACTGCAATCTATTTTTTGCTGGAAGGAAATCATTACTCGGCGTTTCACAGAATCAAGAGTGATGAATTGTGGCATTTTTATGATGGCTGTGGATTATGCATCTATGTTATTTATCCGGATGGAAGGGGAGAAGAATTATATCTCGGTAACGACATCACCAAGGGTTTTCGATTCCAACATATCGTGAAAGCAGGTTGCTGGTTTGCATCTAAACCCATTGATCAAAATGGTTATTCCTTATGTGGATGTACGGTATCTCCCGGTTTTGATTTTGAAGATTTTGAAATGGGGAATAAGCTCCAATTATTGAGTCAATTTCCTCAACATAAAAAATGGATCGAGGGTTTATCGATCCATTTGTAATTAATGAAAGACAAAAGGTAAATTACCTTACACAACGAACAGAAAATCCATTATTTTTCCTGAAGGCAAATTTGTTGATTTCTTCGTAATCGTATCCCATGTCAAAGCCTTCTGCAGTTTCGCTAGCATGTTCCTGAGAGGTCCACCAATAACCGTAATTTCCAATTCCCATAAAATTTCCTCTGTCATTCCGATTGCCACCTGGCAAAGCCTTAAAGCCTGTTTTGTTATTGCCGCTTCCTACATCTTTCCATCCGCTTACATCTTTAAGCTGATCTCCAGCTTTAGTTTTGCCCCCCAAATAACTAATCATTCTCATCCACTCCTCTGCATTAGGAACTCTCCACTTGTTAGGAGCAAGGCCGCGAGGATCGGTAATAGCATACCAGTTATATAACTTTCCATAAACAGGACCATTTGCCGGATCATTATCGTAATAGCACCAGGCAGGTGTTCTTTCTCTGTCTGCTCTTTGCCACTCTTCAGGTGTACTAGCCTCCATAATAGGGTCGCCATTTCTGAAACGGGTTACATTCAGATTTTGTGACATCCAGGTTTGTCCCCCCACACGTACGATTTTATATTCAAATCCATCTATGTCTTTTACAGTCTTGGGGGATTGTGCTTGTACAGTAATTGTATTGATGATTACAATAAAAGAAAACAAAAAGGATAGATAAACAAGATTTTTCATAATTGGTACCACTTAGTGATGTAAAATTACAATTTAAGTTAAGATTAAAAAAGCAATTTGTGTTTAATTCAGCTGGAGACTAATTTTCTTAGCCATTCAAATAGTTGTTTTTCCCAACCGATCATTTTAAAGGCTGTATAAAAAAGCAGGATGGCAAAGAATTTTTTTACCATTTCCTGTGGCAGGCTAAGCGACCATTTACTACCGAAATAACTACCTATAAAAAAACTAAAAGCCAATAAGCCTACTATTTTAAAATCTACAAATCCTGCTTTATAATAATTCATCATGCCTAATATAGCAACCGGTAGAACCAGTAAGCCTAAAGATGTACCCTGTGCCTGATGCTGACTAAATCCGAAAAAGAAAACCAATGCTGGAACAACAATGAGCCCGCCTCCAACACCTACCATGCCTCCTAAAATCCCCGCGGCAAAACCAATAAGGAGTAATCCGATGATCATTTGTATGTCCATATTCATCTTTTGCATGAATGCTTTAATGCTCGCGAAATTTAGATATATAATTTCTAATGGCATCTTCAATAACTGGAAGCGCTGCTTTCTTTTCCTGAAAGGCATCGATTTCCACTGTTTTGTTTTCCAGTACCTTATACTGGCTGAAGAAATGCTTGAGTTCGTCAAAAAAATGTTCGGGCAATTCATGGATATCTTCAATGAAATTGAAATTCGGATCTGAGTCAGCCACCGCAATGATTTTATCATCTTTGCTGCCCTGGTCTATCATCTGCATATTCCCAATCACTTTTGCATTTACTAAACAGAGGGGCTGAATGGGTTGAGAACATATCACCAGAATGTCCAACGGGTCTCCATCATCACCCAGTGTTTGAGGGATGAAACCATAATTTACCGGATACACAAAGGAGCTGTAGATGACGCGGTCGAGCCGAAGTAAACCGCTGTCTTTGTCGATCTCATATTTACTCCGACTTCCTTGCGAAATCTCTATAATAGCATTCACCAATGTTGGAGCTGATAACCCGGCGCTTACGCCATGCCAGGGATGTTTAACTGTGATCATTTGATTTTATTACCTTGAAGTTAATCATATTATATCTAAGAAATCATTCAAAATCCTTGTATAATAAATAAAGTTTTCTGATTGCTTTAAATGCTTCAATGTCTTTTTTCCAACTTTCTCTTATTGCAACTATAGACTTCCCTTCTTTGATCTGTTGCATGAGTTGTGCATTGCCGGCCAGCTTATTAAAGAATAGATCCGTTGGCTTTCCCGATTTTGATGGCAGGAAAAAACTCGTTTTGTTAGGAAATAGATTGTACGCATCTGTCAGATAATTAATTTGTAATTGACCGCTAAGTTTCGTTCGTATTTCTTCTGCAGAGCCTTCTATATACCATCCATAACATGTTTGATTTAGATGTTTAGGGGTTTTGGCTCCTTCCTTACTTTGAGGAGTAAATGCATGTAGATTTTTTGGGAGAGAGGGATCTCCAAATTGTTGAAAAGGCGCATCGGTACCTCTACCTTCACTCAAAACGGTTCCTTCAAAAAAACAAGTAGAAGGATACAGGTAAATACTTTGCATATTAGGGAGATTGGGAGAGGGTGCCACCGGCAATTCATAGTATTTTGTATGATCATAATTCGTGCAGGGGATAACGGTAAGTTCAAATTCCCCTTTATTCCAGTTGTAAGCTTTTTTGTCATACCAATGCTCTCCAAAGATCATTTGCGCATATTCTCCTATGGTCATGCCGTATACAACCGGAATTGGCTGCATGCCCACAAAAGATCGGAATGTTGTATCTAAAACCGGGCCATCTATATAGTGGCCATTCGGATTGGGTCTGTCTAATACAATCAGATGTTTATTGTTTTCAATGGCGGCCTCCATATAATATTGGAGCGAGGAGATATAAGTATAGAAACGTACGCCAACATCCTGAATATCAAAGATCATTACATCAATATCTTTAATATCTTCTTTGCCAGGCTTTAGCTTGTTGCCATAAAGTGAAATCACAGGCACTCCCGTAGCAGCATCTGTGTAGGTGCTTACTTTTTCACCGGCATCCGCTCTGCCTCGGAATCCGTGTTCAGGGCCAAAGATTACTTTAATATCCACGCCTAGTTTTTGCAATGTGTCAGCCAGATGCGTATTCCCGATCAAAGAGGTGTGGTTCGCAAATAAGGCTACTTTTTTATCTTTCAGTAAAGGGAGGTATTGATTCAGACTGGCTGCCCCTGGTTTAATCTCATTATCCAGTTTTCTTCCTCGGGTATATCCCCCTCTGCCTCTCGTATCTTGTCCGACACAAGAAAAAAATAAGGTATGAAGAAGGAGGGTAATGATTACATATCTCATAATAATTTTTTATGGTTTATGGATTTGTTTAGATTTTTTGCAAAGCAATGATTTTACAATTGCTAATATAGCTGAAATATATAATGCAAGAATATGATTTATGCCTAAAAAAACTTTCTTTCAGGGGGTGAATTATGGTAACTTTGATGAAAATAAATATTTATGCAAGTAAAAGTTGGCGACACTGTTCGCGTTCATTATACCGGCAAATTAACTACCGGTGAGCAATTTGATTCTAGCGCCGGTAGAGAGCCGCTCGAGTTTGAAGTAGGAGCAGGTATGATGATCAAAGGTTTTGATGAGGCAGTAGTTGGTATGCAGGTGGGAGATAAAAAAACAATTACGCTGGCTCCTTCTGAAGCCTATGGTGAAATCAGACAGGAAATGATCATAGAATTTCCCAAAGAAAATTTTCCGGCTCAGATCACTCCTGAAATTGGTATGCAGTTAATGATGAATAATGGTGCGGGTCATCAGATCCCTGTTACGATTACTGAAATTCTTGCAGAGGTGGTCGTGCTGGATGCCAATCATCAACTCGCTGGTAAAGAACTAGTATTCGATATTGAAATGGTAGACATCGATGCCAAAAGTCTGATCATTACACCCTGATAATATCTCGCTGAGCTTTATTATCCATGAACAATTATCCTTACGGTACTGCGGATCGTCTGATGAGGTATGTGCAGATTGATACCCAAAGCGATCCACATTCCATATCATTCCCCAGTACTGATAAACAGAAGAATTTATCTGTGTTACTTGTAGACGAACTCTTGTCTATAGGTATAAAGGATGCTCATTTAGATGAATATGGATATGTGTATGCTACAATTCCTTCTAATAGTGTAAAAAACACACCGGTTATTTGCTTTCTCGCACATGTCGATACGGCGCCTGATTGCAGTGGTACCAATGTAAAGCCTTTATTGCATCACAATTATCAGGGACAGGATCTTGTACTTCCCGATGATCATACACAGGTCATTAATGCTTCTCAATATCCTTATTTATCTCATCATATAGGGCATGATGTTATTACCGCCTCGGGTAAAACTTTACTGGGAGCTGATGACAAAGCCGGTG
>CAZZJD010000031.1:2312-11055 GCA_964654305.1 uncultured Chitinophagaceae bacterium | reverse complement strand
AAGAGAAAGCAATAAAGCGCCAATTACTATTCGGTACCAACCGAAGAACTTAAAACCATGTTTTTGTAAAAAGCCAATAAAAAATTTAATTGCCAGCATCGCTACAATAAATGCAACCATATTCCCAACTATAAAAGCTTTCATGTAATCACTATTGTGAAGGAGTATTTCATATCCTTTTTCAATGATACCTGAACCGGAATCCCAATCTTTAAGTAATAATGAATATCCTGTTGCAGCTGCCATAGTAGGTACAGCCAGAAAAAATGAAAATTCGGCGGCAAAGGTGCGTGTAAGTTTTTGCTGCATTCCTCCAATAATTGAAGCGGCACTTCTGCTTACTCCCGGAATCATGGCTATACATTGCCAAGCTCCTATTTTAATGGCACTTATATATGAAAGCCTTGATTGGTCTGCTACTTTATTTTCTTGAAAAAATTTATCAATAAATAGTAAGATAATGCCTCCCGTAAAAAGACTTATCGATACCATAAATGCGTTTTCAAGTAACGCATCAATGGCATCATCAAAGAGCTTTCCTAAAACAAGAGCAGGAACTACTGCCAACAATAGTTTTAGATAGAAGTGAATGCCTGCTTTCCCTTCCTTAAAAGGTGCTAGCCATTTCTTCCAATACAATACCAGTACACTCACGATGGCACCCAGCTGAATGGAAACTGTAAATAACTTTGTGAAGTTATTCGAAGGAACACCTAATAATCTTTCGGTAATAATCATATGGCCCGTTGAGGAGACAGGCAGATATTCAGTAATGCCTTCTATAATCGCAATAATAACAGAATCAAAACTATTCAATCTGATTAGGATTATGATTATGAATTGGATTTCGATTTTTTCATAATCGCATAGATTTCAACAATCAGGCCTCCCACAATGAAAATGGGCGCTAAAGTGATCCTGCGAAAACTGTATACTTCTTTTGTGTCAAAAACATTAGGATCCGGACTTTTCCCTCCAATCATCAACAAAATACCGGCTAGAATCAATACGCCCCCAATAATCATCCACAAATAGTTTTCTTTTTCAAAGATGGTGGCAATTTTTTTCTCTTTCATAATCAATTTTATTATTAGATTTATTAATACAACTCATCCAGTTTCATGCGCAGATATTTCATAACACTGCGATGGGTACTGTAAACAGAAATACTTATACCGATCAAAATGATGGATCCAAATAAGATAAGATAGTTTTGCGGATCCCTTAATGCCCTCATATCCGGGATATAACTCTCTGTCCATAGAATCACGCCCCAAATTGCAGCTATTGAAATCAAAGAGCTAATGAGTCCATTTATGATAGCACGAATATTCATTGGTTTAACAATGAAGCCCCTTGTGGCGCCTACCATTTGCATTGTCTTAATTAAAAATCGATTACTGAACATGGCAAGTCGAATCGTGCTGTCTATTGAAACTATAACAACCAAACTTAACAGTATGGCAATGATCAGTAAAGCGAGTCCGATTTTTTGGGCTCTGTCTGTTAACGTAATTACCAGATCTTTTGGGTATTGTACTTCACTGATTACGCCTGGAAATTTTTGCATTAGACCTACCGCAATATTATTTAAGCTATCCTGCTGAACGTAATCTGCTTTTGCATAGAAGTCTACACTTTCAGGAAGCGGATTTTCAGTCAGTATTTTATCCCAGGATTCGTTTCCGTCTTTATTGTAGATTTCCTTGGCTTTTTCTTTATCTACATACTCCCAGCTTTTGATATAAGGCTGCTGACTGATGTAAAGCGTAAGGCTATCCAGCGATTTTTTATTGCCGGTTGTGAGCCAGGCATGAATCTGAATATTTTCGCGGAGGGTAGTGCCTACCTTTTGGAAATTAAGAAAAATCCATCCCAATACCCCCAGAATGAATAATACCAATGAAACGCCAATGATCGAATAAATATAAGATGGTCGGGCTTTTTTCATCGAGCCTTTGCCTTGTTGTGTTGTCATATTTTCCTATGCTTTTAAAGAATCCTTTGGATTCCATGCACAAACGCAAATGTAATTATTTTAAAGGGTTCCTTATCCTTAATTTTGCTCACTTTTTAAATGCTTCGAATGGAATACAAATTCAGAGAAATAGAGCAAAAATGGCAGCAAAAGTGGCAGCAGGATCGTGCGTATCAGGTAGAGAATAATGCCGAGCGCCCCAAATACTATGTACTCGATATGTTTCCTTACCCTAGCGGCAGCGGATTGCATGTGGGACATCCGCTTGGTTACATAGCGAGTGATATTTACAGCCGCTACAAAAGACTGAAGGGTTATAATGTTTTGCATCCTATGGGTTATGATGCTTTCGGATTACCTGCTGAGCAATATGCTATTGAGCATGGAGTGCATCCTGCTGTAAGTACCGAAACGAATATCAAGCATTTTAGAAAGCAGTTGGATAATATTGGCTTTTGTTTTGATTGGAGCCGAGAAGTTAGGACGAGTGAACCGTCGTATTATAAATGGACACAATGGATTTTTTTACAGTTGTTTCATAGCTATTTTAACAGGCAAACACAGGAAGCAGCTCCCATTACTGAATTGGTTGCGACTTTTGAAAAGGAAGGGAATATCAATCATCTTATGCCCGGACAAGGAACTTCTGTTAAATCATTTTCTGCAGGTGAATGGCTTGGGTTTGATGAAAAAATGAGGCAGGATATTTTGATGCAATACCGACTGGCTTATTGTGGTTATGGGGAAGTTAACTGGTGTGAAGCATTAGGTACTGTATTAGCAAACGACGAAGTTGTCAATGGGGTGAGTGAAAGAGGGGGGCATCCGGTTATAAAAAAGAAGCTTCGGCAATGGTATCTGCGGATTACAGAATATGCCGATCGTTTATTGGATGGATTGCAAAATGTTGATTTCAGTGATTCGATGAAAGAGATGCAAACCAACTGGATCGGTAAATCAGTTGGGGCTGAAGTTGATTTTCAGGTAAAAGATTCGTCTCATAAAATTAAAGTTTATACCACCCGACCTGATACAATTTTTGGTGTCGACTTTCTGGTTATTGCACCTGAACACGAGTTGGTGGATCAGATCAGATCGTCTACACAACAAAATGCTGTTGATGCATATGTTGCCTACGTAAAAAGTCGTAGTGAGCGGGACAGGATGGCGGAGAAAAAGATCAGCGGCGTGTTTACAGGATCGTTTGTAGTACATCCCTTTTCAGGAAAGGATATTCCGGTTTGGATTTCAGAGTATGTGCTGGCTGGTTATGGAACGGGCGCCATCATGGCTGTCCCTTGCGGAGATGAAAGGGATTATAAATTCGCCACACATTTTGATTTGCCCATAACAAATATTATCGGCTCTGCTTTTAATGGTTCAGAAGCGAATCCAACAAAGGAGGCCTTACTCGAAAACTCAGACTTTTTGAACGGAATGGTCATGCGCGATGCTATGCAAGCAGCTGTTGAAAGAATGGAGACATTGGGAGTAGGTGTTAGGAAGGTCAATTATAAGATGCGGGATGCTTCGTTTAGCCGTCAGCGTTACTGGGGTGAGCCTTTCCCTATTGTATGGAAAAATGGAATTGCTTACCCTTTGTCTGAAGATCAATTGCCTTTGTTATTGCCTGATGTCGAACAATATCAGCCCGGTCCGGAAGGAGAGGGCCCCCTTTCGAATATCAATGAATGGGTTCTGGTAGATGAAAAAGATAGAATTTATTCCGGTGGACAGAGAGAAACGAATACCATGCCGGGCTATGCCGGCAGCAGTTGGTATTTTTTGAGATATATGGATCCTCATAATGAGGCAGCGTTTTGTAATAAAAAAGTAAGTGACTACTGGGGGCAGGTAGATCTGTATGTGGGAGGAACCGAACATGCAGTGGGTCATCTTCTATATAGCAGAATGTGGACCAAAGTACTATTTGATCTGAATTATATCAGTTTTGATGAACCCTTTAAGAAGTTGTTGAATCAGGGTATGATACAAGGGTCATCACGATTTGTGTACCGGATTAATGGTACACAGACTTTTGTTTCGAAAGGCTTATTAAGTGAGAATGAGTCATATGAGGGACAAAAAACAGACAAGTTGCATGTTGATGTAAATATGGTGGATGGATATGAACTTGATCTTGTTGCTTTCAGAAAATGGCGAGCCGGTGAGTTTAAAGAGGCGGAATTTTTGCTTGAGGAGGGTAAATATCTATGTGGTTCTGAGGTTGAGAAAATGAGTAAGAGTAAATTCAACACTGTAAATCCTGATGATATCGTAGAGAAATTTGGGGCGGATACATTCAGAATGTATGAAATGTTTTTAGGACCGGTAGAGATCAGTAAACCCTGGGACACAAAAGGAATAGAAGGGGTTCATCGCTTTCTGAAGAAACTATGGCGCTTGTTTTATGACGAACTGAAAGGTCAGGTTTGGAATCAGGAATTGCCTAAGCAAGAAGAATGGAAGGTGCTGCATAAGGCCATCAAAAAAATTGATGAGGATACGGATCGATTTAGTTTTAATACGGCTGTAAGTACATTTATGATCTGTGTTAATGAATTACACGATCTGAAATGTTATAAAAAGCAGATTCTCGAGCAGTTGCTTGTATTATTAACTCCCTATGCACCTCATATTGCGGCAGAGTTATGGCACTTGATAGGAAATCAGCATAATATTCTTGAAGCATCTTATCCTGTTTACGAAGAAAAATACTTGAAAGAGACTTCTAAATTATATCCAATTGCGGTAAATGGTAAAACAAGATCTGAATGTCAGATCGATCTTGAAGCCACGCAGGAAGAGGTTGAAAAGATCGTACTTGCAGATCCCGCTATTCAAAAATGGATGGAAGGGAAGCCGCCCAAAAAAATCATCTATGTAAAAAATAAGATGATCAATGTGGTGATCTAATCACACATGGTATCCTGTTCTATCATACGGTTTTATTGGTCAAAGTAATTTCAACAAAATTCAATTTGTGTTGTAGTTTTTATGAATTTTAATCTATGGCACAACCGAATAAAAAATTAATTGATGCGCTTCGTGAAACGGCACAACGTCTAAGAAGAGGAGCCCATTATGCATGGGGTAATCATGGTTCCTGTAATTGTGGAAATTTATTACAGGTAGTAGGCAATATGACGAAAGAAGAGATCCTGAGGCATGCACATACCGGTATTGGGGAATGGACTGAACTTGCAGAGGAGACTTGTTCTGTCACCAATGCACCTTATACATTACTTATTCAAAAATTAGAACAGATCGGGCTTACTCCTACTGATATACATAATTTGGAATATTTGGAAGATCAAGAAGTGCTCAAGCACTTACCCGGAGGGTTTCGCTGGCTTTCCAGAAATGTAAGAGAAGATGTGATTCTGTATTTTGAAACTTTTTCGGAACTGTTGGATAAAAAACGAATCCAACAAGTTGACCTTTATCTGAATATAGCCGTCGAAGCACAGCCAACTTTGGCGAAAGAGCTTGCATACAATAGTTAGCGAAAGGAATATTGGTCGATATTTTTTTAAAACTAATGGTTTTTCCTTGCAATATCTCATATTTTCCTACGTTTTAATGCCTTTTTATTTCATTTTATCTCTGGATATGTAACTTTGTATCTGAGTAAATGAATATGATGTTCCTGAAAATTATATCACTAACCGATGCCCTCAGATATCAAGGCTAAAATAAATCACCATTTCAATGATGAGTTAATCAAATTACTGACTCATCAAATTAGTATTCCTGCAAATGACCTTGTTGCGTCCATACATTTCAGCATTTTAGCGACCGTTTATCAGATGAAATTTCGTTTACAGCAGACAAACGGTGCATTAGTTACGTACCGTATGGCCAAAGTGTCGGTGGGAGCAGAAGTTACACGTCATCTTATTGCTATTTTCAATAAACACGGACATTATCAGGGTATTATCAATATGACTAATGTTCTTTATAACGGTGATTTTTCCAAAATCGAGAAAATGTTGCAGGAGCGATTCGGTGTATCAGAAGAAATAGCCAACCGTATTTTGGTAATGAGTACCTGCGGTACGATATCCATTTTGGGTGAAACGATCCGTGAAAAAAATCTTCGCATGGAAGGTTTTAGGGAAATGATTAATTTGAAAACTCCGCTCTATACAGAAGCCCTCTCTTCCGGCTTGAATTTTCCTTTTGAGCATTGGGATTCGAAGTCAGCAGAATTACAGAATCAATTATTCAGTGCGCAAAATAAAAGGAAAAGAAGAACTGAGAAAAAACCTCGGTTTTCATTATCAATTAAGTGGATTTTTTTTCTATTGTTGAGTGCTAGTATACTTTCTGTTGTGTATGCATACAAATAATGTTAAAAAACGTTGATTGTTGTTCGTTTGTTGTTGATCGAAAATCCGAAAAACGAGAAACGAAAGATGAAAAGCGAATTTGCTTCACTCTTTTCCATTAGTTTTACAGTTATATTATTTTCCCGAATGAGCAATCCTAATCTCAATAATGACAAGAAGGGTTTAAATGCGGCTGATGCTGAGTTTGAAAATAATATTCGTCCGGCTGCGTTGGAAGAATTCTCTGGTCAGCAACAGATAATCGATAATCTCAAAATTTTTATCAAAGCGGCTAAGATGCGCGGGGAAGCATTGGATCATGTATTGTTTCACGGTCCGCCCGGACTTGGCAAAACAACATTGAGTCGTATTGTGGCCAATGAGCTGGGAGTTTCCATCAAAGAAACTAGTGGACCGGTGATTGAAAAACCGGGTGATCTGGCAGGTTTATTGACGAGTCTTGAAGCCAATGATGTGTTGTTCATTGATGAGATTCATCGGTTGAGTACGGTCGTAGAGGAATATCTATATGCGGCCATGGAAGATTATCGCATTGATATTATGATCGATTCCGGACCAAGTGCAAGAAGTATTCAGATCAATCTGAATCCGTTCACACTGATCGGTGCTACGACAAGAAGTGGTTTACTGACGGCTCCGTTATTATCGCGGTTTGCGATCAAATCCAGACTGGAATATTATTCTTCAGAAACATTAAAGGCTATCATATTACGTGCGGCGAATATTTTAAAGGCAGATATTTCAAAAGATGCGGCGGGTGAAATTGCCGGCAGAAGCAGAGCAACTCCAAGAATTGCCAATGGGCTATTAAGAAGAGTCAGAGATTTTGCACAGGTGTTGAATAAAGGCAAGATCGATCTAGATGTGACGCGACATGCCTTACAGGCATTGCAGGTGGATAATCATGGGCTGGATGAAATGGATAATAAAATCCTGTTGACCATCATTGATAAATTTAAAGGGGGGCCTGTTGGCATTACTACCATCGCTACGGCAGTAGGTGAGGAGTCGGGCACTCTGGAAGAAGTATATGAGCCGTTTCTGATTCAGGAGGGATTTTTACAGCGTACTCCCAGAGGAAGAGAAGTTACGTTAAAGGCTTATACACATTTAGGAAAGACACCGCATGCGGGAAATAATCCGACCTTGTTTTCGTGAGAGACTTATTATTTAATGTACCGGATGATTTTTTTTATCAGCCCGGGTCCTTCATATATAAAACCAGTCCATAGCTGTACAAGTGTTGCGCCGTAATAGATCTTATTTTTCGCACTTTTCGCGGAGTAGATACCGCCGCTTCCTATGATTGGAATTTGCCCTTTGGCACGTTGATGTATATAGCTGATTAATTCATTACTCTTATGTTGCAAAGGCTTGCCACTCAGTCCGCCTGCTCCTATTTTCTCTAATTTCTTTTCACTTGTTATGAGTTCTGACCGGTCTATACTGGTATTTGAAACGACAAGTCCGTCTAGCTTTATTTCTATCGATAGATCGATTACATCGTCGATTTGTTCCTTGGTCAGATCGGGAGCGATCTTTAATAACAAAGGTTTTTGATATTCTTTTTTAAGTTTAATTTTCTGAAGAGCAGTAAGGATATTACGCAGGCTTTCTTTTTCTTGCATTTCTCTTAATCCAGGAGTATTCGGACTGCTGACGTTGACGACAAAATAATCTACCACATCATAAAGTTTTTCATAGCAGATCTCATAATCATTTACTGCCTGTTCATTGGGTGTGATTTTATTTTTTCCAATGTTACCACCAATGATCAAACGACTTTTAGCATTGTTTTTTCTCCATTTATATAATCGGGCGGCTATGACATCAACACCTTCATTATTAAAGCCCATTCGATTGATGAGTGCCTCATCTTTCGGCAGTCGGAATAATCTTGGTTTCGGATTTCCTTTTTGCGGAAGCGGCGTAACTGTGCCTATCTCCACAAATCCGAATCCCAGTGTTTCCAGCTCGGTCAGATACTGTGCATTTTTATCAAATCCTGCACCCAAACCCACGATATTGGGAAATTGAAGATTCCACAAATGAATAGGTTTGGCTTTTTTAGGCTGATAGAAGGATGCAATTAATTTGCGTGTTAATGGAATTTTACACAGAAAACGAAGGCATCCCATAGTAAAGTGATGCACGCTCTCAGCATCAAATAAAAACAGAATATTACGTATGATATAGTACATGTGGTTGCGAAGATATAAAGGAAGGAATAATTTATTTGGTCTGAATTTCAATCGCAAATGAGTCAAAGGTCAAAAGGCAAAACCAAAAGGTTGTAAGTTGTCGGTTGTAAGTTGGATTTTGTAAATTTGGTATATCACATTTTAACCTTTTAACATACACGTATGCAAGAAGCCTATATCGTTGGTGGTTTTCGAACCGCGGTTGCCAAAGC
>CAZZJD010000031.1:0-2212 GCA_964654305.1 uncultured Chitinophagaceae bacterium | reverse complement strand
CATGGCAACCGCCAAGATCCGTTCGGGTATGGCTGATTGCATCATTGCCGGAGGAACAGAAAGCATGAGTCTGGTGCCGACGGCAGGATGGAAAACGGTTCCGGCTTATTCTATTGCCAAAGATGATCCGGATTATTATCTGAGTATGGGACTTACTGCAGAGGCAGTTGCAAAAGAATACAATGTGTCGAGAGAGGATCAGGACCAGTTTTCTGTTGCTTCTCATCAGAAAGCTTCCCGTGCGATTCAAGAGGGGTATTTCAAAAAAGGCATATTGCCTGTTGAGGTTAATGAAGTATATCTTGATGAAAAAGGCAAAAGACAAGAAAGGAAATACATGGTGGATACGGATGAAGGGGTACGTGCAGATACTACTCAGGAAGTGCTTGCTAAGTTAAAACCTGCTTTTGCAGTGAACGGAACAGTAACAGCAGGAAATGCTTCGCAAACCAGTGATGGTGCTGCATTTGTTGTGGTGATGAGTGAGCGTATGATGAAGCAATTAGGGCTGGATCCGTTAGCCAGACTGGTAGGCTCAGCTGTAGCTGGCGTTCATCCCCGTATTATGGGTATCGGTCCGGTTGCGGCTATTCCGAAAGTATTAAAACAATGCAATCTTACACTTAATGATATTGACTTGATTGAACTTAATGAAGCTTTTGCATCCCAAGCACTGGCCGTTATTCGTGAGTCAGGATTGGATCCTGATATAGTGAATATTAACGGCGGAGCAATCGCATTAGGCCATCCCCTGGGTTGTACTGGTGCTAAGCTCACCATTCAGATGATGTACGATCTACAACGACTCGATAAAAAATATGGCATGATCACCGCTTGTGTAGGCGGTGGTCAGGGTATTGCGGGGGTCATTGAAATAATAAAATAATACCTGCGTTTTATAAATTATAGTACATTAGAGTAAGTTAATTAGATAAATCACCCGCTCATGGATAGAAGATCCTTTTTAAAGGGCACAAAAGAAAAAAAAACAGCAGCACCACAATCAGAAAAAAAAGAAATATTTTCTGCCAGAACCAATAGTGGCGTATTACCTTATACAGGTGCCTGGACAAAAAAAGAAGTTGTCCATCTTTTGAAAAGAACCATGTTCGGTGCGAAGCCTGAGGATGTTACTTATTTTCTGAGTAAATC
Organism: uncultured Chitinophagaceae bacterium; assembly: GCA_964654305.1. Classification (GTDB taxonomy): domain Bacteria; phylum Bacteroidota; class Bacteroidia; order Chitinophagales; family Chitinophagaceae; genus Lacibacter. Next base: position 1,060 of record CAZZJD010000031.1, on the reverse strand, counting down.
ATTAAGTAATGCAGTAGATGAATTATTAAATCCGATAGCTGCTCTCCCAACTCCGCCCTTAAAAGATTATGATACTACCAATTCTCAAAAGCCCGATAATGATGTGGTCTATGGCACTACCTGGATCAATAGTGTAAATGATGATGGTGTAGTACAAACCGGAAGAATGTTATCATTGAAAAAATGGTGGATAGGTGTTCAGTTGAATCAGGACAGGAGTATCAGGGAAAAGATGACCTTGTTCTGGCATCATTACTTTGCAACGGGAATGTCTGAAGTGTTTTTTGCCAATTTCTATTATCGGCATGTAGATTTATTACGAAAGAGTGCTGTTGGGAATATAAAAAATCTAGTAACACAAGTTACGACGGATCCGAGTATGCTTATTTATCTGAATGGCAGACTGAATGTAAAAGGAGCCCCTGATGAAAATTATGCTAGAGAGTTACAGGAGTTATTTACACTAGGGAAAATCAATAATCCGAATTATACGGAACAGGACGTAATTGCTGCGGCCCGTGTATTAACAGGATGGGAAGTGAATCCTTATGTTTCAACTTTCCCGTCATTCTTTAATGTGAATAATCACGATACAGGAAACAAACAATTTTCTTCTTTTTATAATAACACAGTTATTACAGGAAGGAGCACCAGTACAGCAGGCACACAGGAGATTACGGATTTGATCAATATGATTTTCTCCAAAAGCATTGAAGTTTCACGCCATATTGTGCGACGCTTATATCGATTTTTTGTGTACAGCGAAATTGATACTGCCGCAGAAACAAATATAATCGAGCCGCTTGCACAGACACTACGAAATAATAACTGGGAGATAAAGCCTGTGTTAAGTCAATTATTCAAGAGCGAACATTTTTTTGATATGCTGAATCGGGGGGCGCAAATCAAAGCACCTCTGGATCTTACTGTAGGTTTGTGTCGGGAATGGAATGTTCCATTTCCACCAAGTACAGATGTTGCCACTACCTATTCTATGTGGAACTTCCTTTTAAGTATGAATTATGTTTTGCAGCAAAATATCGGAGATCCACCCAGTGTG